>WOUW01000013.1 GCA_009773055.1 Paracoccaceae bacterium | reverse complement strand
GGCTTTCCCGTGCTTCTTGATCGTGACATCCTCATGCCCGTGCTGAACCTTGCCCAGTAGATCCGCAAGGTTCTCACGCGCTTCCGATACTGTGACTTCGATCATTGCCGCACCCAATTTGTACAAAAAAGCATATACTACATAAACGTACAAAACTCAATAGCTATCCCCCAAAAATCAAAAGCGGGGCAGTTTCCTACCCCGCCCCCGCCGTTGCTCCGACCGACAAGGTTACTTGCACACCCTCAAGTCATCGCAGAATACGCCCGCAGCACCACCGATGACCGCGCCGGTCAGGGCGTTCCCACCCGTCACGTCCGCGATCACCGCGCCGCCTGCCGCGCCCGCAAGGCCGCGCTCGGTGTCGGTGGTCAGGCAGCCCGACAGGGCAAACGCACAGGCCAAGAGGCCCATCAGCTTCACAGTATTCATCACATCACCCTCCAAGGTTGCAGCGCCGATCCTGCCCGCCCGCCTCGGCCTCTGCATGGGACAATCGGACCGCGGCCCGCAGGTCGGCAGCCTTCCACCCAGCCGGGAGGCGGAAACCGGCGGGTCTCTGCCTACATCCCCGACTGCGTGTCCTGCGCTTCGTCCTGGATCACCTCTCCGGCGGTTTCCAGGTCGCGGCCAGCCCCTTGAACGGTTTCGCAGGCGACAAGGCCCAGAAGGGCGAGAAGAGCGATGGCTTTGGTCATGGGTCAGGTCCTTCATTGAACATTCCTCTTACAACCCGCCAGATCACTGTCCGTTCCCAAGGATCCCCGCGAAAGGTTAACGGCCGCCGATGTGCCGCGCGTATGCATGGGATGCATACGCAATGCATACCGAATGAATACGCTTAACCCCCTGTTAACCAACCTCTGCCATCTTTATGGCTATGAAGCACTGCATCCCCCTGATCCTGCTCACCTTTCTCACCGCCTGCGGGGCCTCTCCGGCCCCCGAATTCATGGGCGCGACCCGGACCGACGTTAACCTTAACGGGCGGGACTATACTGTCTTCCAGAAGGGCGAGAAGGTGGAGGTCATCCGCCTTGGATATGCCAAGCGCGGCGAGCATCAGGAAATCCGCGCCACGATGATCGAACTGATCCCCCGCGTCACCGGCTGCACCCTGCGCGACAGCACCCTGCAAGGCGACAGTGGCGAGATGCGGGGCAGCCTCACCTGCCCCAAGAACCAACCTTGACTTGACGAGGAAAACGCCCAAGAAGCAGGGACCGAACCGGGGCCTGCAATGCGACAGATCGACCTCTCCCGCTCTCTGCCGCATGCGCGGATTCCGGAGCTTCCGAACCCCTATTTCGGCAAGGTCCGCGACTGCTACGACCTGCCCGACGGCACCCGCCTCCTGATCTCCTCCGACCGGATTTCCGCGTTCGATCAGATACTTGCGGTGATCCCGTGGAAGGGTCAGGTCCTGACCCAACTCGCGCGCTACTGGTTCGACCACACGGGCGACATTGCCGCAAACCACGTCCTCGGCTACCCCGATCCGAACACCGTCCACTGCAAGCGCGTCACGATCCTGCCCGTGGAAATCGTGGTGCGCGGCTACCTCGCCGGGACCACCTCGACCTCGATCCTGACCCAGTACAAGGCCGGCGCGCGGACCATGTATGGCCATACCCTGCCCGAGGGCATGCGCGACAATCAGGCCCTGCCGCACCCGATCATCACCCCGACGTCAAAGGCCTTCGACGGCGGCCATGACGAGCCCCTGACAGCCGACGAGATCATAACGACCGGCCTGTTGACCAAGGCCCAGTGGGACGAAGTGAGCCAGAAAGCCCTGGCCCTGTTCGCCAGAGGTCAGGAAGTAGCACAAAAACAAGGACTTATCCTCGTCGACACCAAATACGAGTTCGGCGCGGATGCCGAAGGAAAGATCCTTCTGGCCGATGAAATCCACACAACCGATTCCAGCCGCTACTGGATCGCGGAAGGTTATGAAAACGCTTTGAAAACCGGCACAAGGCCGCCGAGTTTCGACAAGGATGTGATCCGCTCCTGGGTCGTCGCGCGTTGCGATCCCTACAAGGACAAGATCCCCGATATCCCGTTGGAAATGATTGAAAAAACCGCGCAAATCTACATCGACGCCTTCGAGAAGATCACCGGTGAGGCTTTCGTTCCGGACACCGGCGGGGCAACCCCGCTGGACCGCATCCGGTCAAATCTAACGCAGTTCTTCACGGATTAACTTGTTTGCGCTAACAACGGCCAACTCAAAGGGGGAAACGACCATGATTCTCAGCTGCGGCGAAGCCCTCATCGACATGCTCCCCCGCACCTCGACCGAAGGCGAACCCTGCTTCGCCCCCTATGCCGGCGGCGCCGTCTTTAACACTGCGATCGCTCTGGGAAGGCTGGGGGCACCGTCTGCGTTTTTCTCGGGTGTTTCCAATGACATGCTGGGCGAGATTCTGGCCGACAGCTTGACTGCTTCGAAGGTTGACACACGCCTTCTGGCGCGCTCCGGTCGCCCAACGACGGTGGCTTTCGTCAAGTTGGTGAACGGCCAGGCGACATATGCCTTCTATGACGAGGCGACGGCGGGGCGGATGCTTTCGGTCGCAGACCTGCCGACCCTTCCGGCCGAAATCGACACCCTGTTCCTGGGCGGGATCAGCCTGGTGAACGACCCGGCGGCAAGCACTTATGAGGCGCTGCAGGCCCGCGAATGTGGCACCCGCGTCACCATGGTCGACCCCAACATCCGCCCCGGTTTCATCGCCGGGAAAGAGGCCGAATACCGCGCGCGGATCGAAAGGATGATCGGACGGGCTGATATCGTGAAGCTGTCGGATGAAGACCTTCACTGGCTGGAAGGCCCGGGCGATCTGACTGCCCTGGCGCGCGGTATTCTGGCCATGGGGCCGAAAGTCGTCTTCATCACCGAGGGTGCCAACGGGGCGCGGGCAGTGACCGCGGCGCAGGATATCTTTGTGGCGGCGCAGAAGGTTACAGTCGTGGACACCGTCGGGGCAGGGGACACGTTCAACGCGGGCGTCTTGGCTGCGCTGCATCAGGCCGGGGCGTTGACCAAAGCCGCACTTGGCAGCCTTTCGGACGCCACTTTGACGGCGGCCCTATCGCTTGGCACTCGCGCCGCAGCTGTGACCGTCAGTCGTGCCGGGGCCAACCCGCCCTGGGCGCACGAGCTGTGAGGGCAGTCCTGCAACGGGTCACCGATGCGCAGGTGCGGATCGAAGGCCAGCTGGTCGGCGCGACGGGGAAAGGCCTTATGATCCTCGTCTGCGCCATGGCGGGCGACACTGAGGCGCTGGCCGAAAAGCTGGCAGCCAAGATCGCCAAGCTGCGGATCTTCAAGGATCATCAGGGCAAGATGAACCTGTCGATCCGGGATGTCGGCGGGTCTGCCCTTGTGGTCAGCCAGTTCACCCTGGCCGCCGATCTGCGCGGGAACCGACCCGGCTTTTCGACCGCCGCCCCACCCGCGGACGGCGAAAGGCTCTATCTGCATTTCTGCAATGCGCTGCAATCCGAAAATGTTCCCGTTGCGACGGGAACGTTTGGCGCGGACATGGCCGTCAGCCTGGTGAACGACGGTCCGGTGACCATCTGGATGGACACCGACCAGCTTTAGTTGAATGGGTTGCCCGGGGTCTGGTTGGTTATGACGTTGCTGCAGTCCACCAGCGCACCGATCGAGGCGCTAGACCCGGCCAGCGAATAGTTCTGCACGTCCGACCCGTCGTCCGACCGCAGGTAAAGCCGGTTGCCGCGCGCCACTTCCCCGATGAAGTTGCCGCCGGCATCGCTGTCCGGCAGGTAGAACAGCACCGAGTTCTGATAAAGCTCGGCCCCGGTCAGGCTCCATGGCGCGCGGCGATCAATCTGCACGCCAAGGTCGGCAGTCTGGCCTTCTCCGAAATCCCAGGCAGTCGAATAAAACTGCAACTGCACAGCTCCATCCGGGAAGGTCCAGATCGAGAAGCTTTCGCCCGGCGCCTTCACTTCGGCAACACAGCCGACCGACCCGTCGTCCCAGCCGACCACCGACACCTGCCAGTGCTTGTGAGTATAGAGCACTTCTGATTCCTGTGCAGAAGCGCTGCCGATTGTCACGGCCGCGACGATGGCCGCAGCCAGCTCTTTGCGAAAATCCATCTTGCCTGTCCCGTGACCGATCCTGTTCCTGCTTTCTCGCCCCAAGGCGCGATTCAGGCAAATGAAAGTTGCAGTCCCCGCGGGATCACCACGGGTTTGGCGTCAGGCAGACCATTCCCACGGGTTCGAGAACTGGCCCAGAACGCTGGCAACGGCAGCATCTTCGACCGGGCCGGACTTCTGCAACTGTGCGACAAGGCCGCGCTTCTTGTCCTCGATCACTTGCGCCACCCGGGCTGACAGCCCGGCTTCGGCCAGGGCAGCGTCGTAGGTCCGGGTGATGGCAAGCCGCCGCAAGTCGGGCTTGAAGACCTTGCCAACAGCGGTCTTGGGCAATTCCGGCAGCACTTCCAGATACTTGGGCACCGCCGCGCGTTCGTGGATGTGCTTGGCGGCAAAGGCCATCAGGTCATCCACCGTCGCCGAGGCCCCCTTGACCAGTTCAACATAGGCGCAGGGCAATTCTCCCGCATGGGCGTCGGGCTGACCGATTGCACCGACAAAGCCCACTGCCTCGTGCCCCATCAAGGCTTCCTCGATCACTGCCGGATCGATGTTGTGTCCGCCCCGGATGATCAGGTCCTTGGCACGGCCAGTGATAAAGATGTAGCCCTCCGCGTCGATCCGGCCCAGATCGCCGGTGCGCAGAAAGCGCCCGTCCGCGAACAACTCCTTGTTCTTGTCGGCTTCGGTATAGGTCGATCCTTCATAGACCCCGGGGTTCGAAATGCAGATCTCGCCCACCTCGTCCACCGCGCATTCGCGGAACCCGATAGCCCCCTCGCTGGTCAGGATGCGGACCTGGGTATAGGGGAACATCAGTCCGACCGACCCGATCTTCTTCACCCCGTCCGGCGGGTTGATCGACACAAGGCAGGTGGCTTCGGTCAGCCCGTAGCCCTCGATGATCTCGATCCCGGTTTCCTTCTTGAACCGGTTGTACAGCTCGACCGGCAGCGGAGATGAGCCCGAGAAGGCGTTCTTCAGGCTGGAGATGTCGGCGTTCACGGGGCGCTGCATCAGGGCCGCCAGAGCGGTCGGGACGGTGATCATGTAGGTCACCTTGTAGCGCTCGATCAGCTTCCAGAAGTTATCGAACACTCCCTCGCCGCGATAGCCCTGCGGGGTCGGGAACACGACATGCGCGCCCGATCCGATCATCGACATCAGGATCGGGTAGCAGGCGAAGACGTGAAACATCGGCAGCGGGCACATCACCACGTCGGTCGGCTTGAAGAGAAGCGTCGACCCAAGCCAGCCGTTGTAGATCATGCCGCTGGCCTTGTGTTGGGCGACCTTGGGCATGCCGGTGGTGCCGCCAGTGTGGAAATAGGCGGCGACGTGGTCTTCGGTGCGATCAGCGAAGGTCAGCTTGTCGGCGGGCATCCGCGCCAGCTCGGTCCGGAAATCCTTGACGTTGGCGGTATGCTGGACCGGGTTCTTCGGGCGTATCCAGGGCACGATGATTTTCTTCAGTCCCGAAAGATAGGGCACAAGGTCCACTTCCAGCACGGTCTTCACCGTAGGCGCAAACTGCACCGCCTCGCTGACTTTCTGCGCCAGATCGGTCTTGGGGAAGGCCTTCAGCGTGACCACGACCTTGGCACCCGTCTCGCGCAGGATGGCGCTGATCTTCTCGGGTTCCAGCAGCGGATTGATCGGGTTGACGATCCCGGCGACAGCCCCGCCCAGAAGGGTCACGGCGGTGTCCATCGCGTTCGGCAGGATGAAAGCCACGACATCCTTTTCACCCACGCCAAGGCTGCGGAACAGGTTCGCGGCTTGCGTCACCTGGGCATGCAGTCCGGCCCAGGTCAGGGTGACCTTCTTGGTCTCGGGTCCGGACAAAAGCTGATAGCTGATCGCGGGACGCGCGCCATGCGCGGTTTTGGCGCGGGTCAGATATTCGTAGATCGACCGGGCCAGGCCCCGATCGGCCAGCGGCATTTCAGCCTCGATCGCGCGCAGGTCCGCAGCGGTGGCGAATGTCGTCATCGGTTCCTCCCCAGGCCCGTAGAAGATAGTGCTCGTGCCCGCTGTTGTCTCGCGGGCTTTCGTCGAACATTGGGCGCGCGACGCGCGTTTGTGAAGCCGGTTTGTCCTGACCAAAGGCCCGGAACGCTGCGTCAGATGGTGCCGTCCGTGAACTGCAAGCGGGCAAGACGCGCGTAAAGCCCGTCTTCGGCAACCAGTTGGTCATGCGTGCCCTGCGCCACGATCCGCCCCTGATCGAAGACCACGATCCGGTCGGCACGCTTCACCGTTGCCAGCCGGTGCGCCACGACCAGCGTTGACCGTCCCTCGGCCAGCTTCTCGACCGCAGCCTGCACCAGACGTTCGCTTTCGGCATCCAGCGCACTCGTGGCCTCGTCCAACAGAAGGATCGGCGCATCGCGCAAGATCGCTCGCGCAATCGCCACCCGCTGCTTCTGCCCGCCCGAAAGCATCACGCCGCGTTCGCCCAGATAGCTGTCATAGCCCTGCGGGAGGCCGGTCAGGAAGTCATGCGCAGCGGCGGCCCTTGCAGCGGCTTCTACCTCGGCATCGGTCGCATCCAGTCGGCCAAAGCGGATGTTTTCACGCGCCGAGGTCGCAAAGATCACCGGGTCCTGCGGCACCAGCGCAATGGCCTGACGAAAATCGGCACGCGCCATGTCGGTCAGGGCCAACCCGTCCAGCGTGATCTGCCCTGCCTGCGGATCGTAAAACCGCATCAAGAGCTGCAGGATCGTGGTCTTGCCCGCCCCCGACGGCCCGACGAGGGCCACGGTCTCACCGGGGCGGACGTGCAGGGACACCCCGTTCAGCGCGCTGGCTTCGGGCCGCGCGGGATAGCGGAAGGTCACATCCTGAAACGCGATTTCACCGCGCACCGGGCTGGGCAGGGCGACTGGGCGCACTGGGTCCTGTACAGTGTCTTCCGTTCCGAGAAGCTCCACCAGCCGCTCGGTCGCGCCGGCCGCGCGCTGGAGTTCGCCCCAGATTTCCGACAGCGCCCCTACAGCGCCCGCAACCATCACCGCATAGATCACGAACTGGATCAGCGCGCCGACCGACATCACCTCGGCCCGCACATCCCGCGCGCCGACCCACAGAACGCCTACGATCCCTGCGAATGTCAGGAAGATCACGATCACCGTCATCACGGCCCGTGTCTTTACGCGGGTCTTTGCCGAGGTGAAGCTCTTCTCGGTCACCTCGGCAAACTGCCCGCGCGTAGCCTTCTCATGCGTGAAAGCCTGCACCGTCTGGACCGAGGACAGGGCTTCCGAGGCAGCCCCCGACGAGGCGGCGATCCAGTCTTGGTTTTCGCGCGACAGGACCCGCAGCTTGCGGCCCAGAACCACGATCGGCACGATGATCGCCGGCACGATCAGAAGGACAAGTCCGGTCAGCTTGGCCGAAGTGAGGAACAAAAGCACGAGCCCGCCGAACAGGATCAGCACGTTGCGCAGCGCGACAGATACGGACGATCCGATGACCGACAGGATCAGCGTCGTGTCGGTGGTGATGCGGCTCAGCACCTCGCCTGTCAGGATGCGTTCAAAGAAGGCTGGTGACATGCCCAGCACCCGGTCGAACAGCGCCTTGCGGATGTCGGCCACCACGCGCTCGCCCAGCCGCGTCACGAAGTAGTAGCGCAGCCCGGTCCCGACCGCGAGCAGCCCCGCAATCGCCAGTGCCGCGCCGAAATACTTGTCCAGAAGGGCGGCGTTCGCGCTGTTGAACCCGTCCACCACGCGGCGCACTGCCAGAGGCAAGACAAGGCTGACCCCAGCTGTCAGAATCAGCGCCAGCAGGGCCAGAAGCCCCAGACCGCGATAGGGCCAAAGGAATGGAACCAGCCCGCGCAGGGCTCCAACCCGTTTCGACTTCGGCCGATCATCGACCGTCGAGCTGTCCGACATGCGCCTGCCTCTTCCGACTTCGGCCAAGGGTGTAGTCCGCGATGGCCAGCACCACAAGCGTCCGCGCCTGTCACAAAAGGCCCCGGGGGGTCTTTTCCCCGTCTGCGCCCCGTGCCACGTTTGTGCCATGACCGAGATTCTGCGCTTCCCTGCCGAAGACGGTGCGATGCTTGCCTACCGCGACGCGGGGCATGGGCTGCCGCTGTTGTGCCTTCCCGGTCTGACCCGTTCGATGGCGGATTTCGACTATCTTGTTCCGCATCTTCCCCCCGTCCGCCTGATCCGGATGGACTACCGCGGCCGCGGGACAAGCGACTGGACCGGCGCGGCAAGCTACACCGTCGCGCAAGAGGCGCGGGATGCGCTGGCGCTTCTCGACCACCTTGGCGTGACGAAGGCCGCGATCCTTGGCACCTCTCGCGGCGGGCTGATCGGAATGCTGCTTGGCGCGACCGCCCGAGACCGGGTGATGGGTCTTTGCCTCAACGATGTCGGTCCCGAGATCAACCGCGAGGGCCTTGCCCGGATCGTCGACTATGTTGGGCGCGACCCGGCAGGCGTCACCCAGACAGGCTTTGCCGAGATCCTGTCGCGAAGCCCGGGCTTTGCCGGCGTGCCGATGTCGCGCTGGCAGGTTGAGGCGCGCAGGCTGTCAATCGAGACGCCCATGGGGTTGCGCATCCCCTATGACCCCGCGCTGCGTGACGCCTTCCTGGACGCGTTCGACGGCCCGCCTGTCGACCTCTGGCCGCTGTTCGACGCGCTCACCGGCCTGCCGCTGGCGCTGATCCGGGGAGCGAACTCTGACCTCCTCACCGCGGACTGCGCGCAGAAGATGCGCCTGCGCCGCCCCGACATGGATTTTGCCGAAGTGCCGGACCGCGCCCATATCCCGTTTCTCGACGAACCGCAGTCGCTGGACCTGATCCGCCGCTTCCTTGCGGGCCTGGCATGACCGACATCGCCCTGATCGAGGCCGCCGCCCGCCGCCTCTCCGGCCACGTCCGCCGGACGCCGCTTCTGAACGCGCCCCTCCTCGACCGCCTTGCCGGGCGCCGGATCTTCGTCAAGGCCGAATGCCTGCAAGTCACCGGCAGCTTCAAGGCCCGGGGCGGCTGGTCCGCCGTGTCGGCCCTGTCGCCCGATGCCCGCGCGCGCGGCGTGATCGCCTACTCCAGCGGGAACCACGCGCAGGGCGTGGCCTATGCGGCCGCAGCCCATGGTGCCCCTTGCGTGATCCTGATGCCCTCCAATGCCCCGGCCGTCAAAATCGCCAACACCCGCGCCTACGGGGCCGAGGTCGTGCTTTATGATCGGGCGACCGAGGACCGCGACGCCCTCGGGGCCCGGCTGGCAGAAGGGCGCGAGCTTACGCTGATCAAGCCCTACGACGACCCCCAGGTGATCGCCGGGCAGGGCACCGTCGGGTTGGAAATCGCCGAACAGGTCGCCGAGGCCGGGGTAACCGCTGCCGATGTGCTCGTCTGCTGCGGCGGGGGCGGTCTGTCGTCGGGCGTTGCCTTGTCTCTCGAAGTCCATGCCCCCCGACTGCGGGTCCGAACTGCCGAACCGCAGGACTTCGACGACATGGCCCGCTCGCTGATCTCGGGAACCCGCGAGCGCAACGCCAGTACCACCGGGTCGATCTGCGACGCGATCCTGACGCCTTCGCCGGGCGAGTTGACATTCCCGATCCTCTCCCGCCTTGCCGGGCCGGGGGCTGTCGTCACCGACGACCGGGCCCTGCAGGCCATGGCGCTGGCCTTCATGCACCTGCGCATCGTGCTCGAACCCGGCGGTGCTGTCGCCCTTGCCGCCGCTCTTTTCGCCGATGACCTGCCCGACACCGTCATCGCAGTCGCGAGTGGCGGCAATGTCGACCCGGAAACCTTCGCCTTGGCGCTGGACTGCTTCGCGTGACTTTGGTCTGGCTTGACGACCTGCGCCTTAACGCCGAACTCACCGGACCTGCAACCGCTCCGCCGCTGATCCTTATCCACGGTCTCGGCCTTGACCTCCGCCTCTGGGACGCGCTTCTGCCGCGGCTTCGCACCCGCACCCTGCGGCTGGACCTCCGCGGACACGGAGCCTCCGACACGCCCGCGCCGCCATACGCCATGGGTGCGATGATCCGCGACGTCGAACGGCTGATGACCCATTTCGCACTGAAAGATGCCGTAGTCCTTGGCGCAGGCGAAGGCGGGCTGATCGTGCAGGGGCTGGCGGTCAAGCGCCTCGACCTTGTGCGGGCCATGGTCCTGACCGGCTCCGCGACCCGCTTCGCCAACCCGTCGGTCTGGCAGGCGCGCCTGTCCCGTCTGCGCGACCACGGTCCGGACCTCGATGCCGAATGTGCCGCGCTGCTCGGCCCACGATGGCGCGACCTGCCCGACGGAACCACCGTCCGCTCCCTGCTCGGCCACACCCGCCCGGAGGGCTGGACCGGTTTCGCCTCCGCAGTGGCCACCGCCGATTTCTACCAGACGACCGCCACGCTGCAGCTGCCGACGCTGGTTCTGGCCGGAGCCGACGATCGCAAGACCCCGCCCGATGTGCAGCGCGAACTTGCCGACCTTGTGGCGGGCACGAGTTTTCAACTGATCCGGGGCGGCACCCATCTTGCCATGCTGACCCAGCTAGACCGCTTTGCCGAAGCACTGAACGGTTTTCTCGCCCGGATCGGCCATGTCTGACACTGATCGAACATCCTGGGCCCAGGCTTCCGACCATGACAGGGAATGCCTAGCAGAAATCCCACATTGCTGAACCTTTTGACGCATCTCGACCCTCGCCCCCCGCGTGGTCCAATCGCGTCACAATCCCGTCGCTCCCGAAAGGTTGAGCGTCCGACTTCCCGCCTAACTTGCTCATTTAAGAAGTACTCCACGGGGGTGCGGGGGTGTGAAACACCCGCCCCGGCCAGCCACAGGGGACGGCCCATGAAACTCAAGGACCTTGAAATCTTCGTCGTGGCCCCGCCCTTCCCGGGCTGGGGTGGGCGCTACTGGATCTTCCCGAAACTGACGACCGACACCGGCATCGTGGGGTATGGCGAGTGCTATGCCTCGACCGTCGGCCCCAAGGCCATGCAAGCCGTCATCGAGGACGTCTTCGAACGCCACATGGCCGGGGAAAACCCGGAAAACATCGAGCTGATGTTCCGCCGCGCCTATTCGTCAGGCTTCACCCAGCGACCTGACCCGACAGTGATGGGCGCGTTCTCCGGTCTCGAAATCGCCTGCTGGGACATCCTCGGCAAGACCCGCAACCGCCCGGTCCACGCGCTCCTCGGCGGCAAGATGAACGACCGCATCCGCAGCTACACCTACCTTTACCCCGAAGCCGGAAAGGAATCCGCCGCATTCTGGGTCGACCCCGACGCCGCCGCCGAAGCCGCGGTCCGCTTCATGAACCAGGGCTTCACCGCCGTCAAATTCGACCCCGCCGGCCCTTACACGATCCGCGGCGGGCACGAACCGGCGATGTCCGACATCACCCGCTCGGTCGCATTCTGCAAGGCGATCCGCGCGGCGGTCGGCGACCGTGTCGATCTTCTGTTTGGCACCCACGGCCAGTTCACCACCCCCGGCGCCATCCGCATGGGCCGCGAACTCGAACCCTACAACCCGCTCTGGTACGAAGAACCGATCCCGCCCGACAACCTGCTGGAATTCGCCGAGGTCGCCAGATCCGTCCGCGTCCCCCTCGCCACCGGCGAACGGATGACCACCAAGGCCGAATTCGGCACGCTTCTTCGGGCCGGCGGCGTCAAGATCCTGCAACCGGCGCTCGGCCGCGTTGGTGGCATCTGGGAGGCCAAGAAGATCGCCGCCATGGCCGAGATCTTCAACGCCGAGATGGCCCCGCACCTCTATGCGGGTCCCGTCGAATGGGCCGCCAATGTCCACTTCGCCGCTTCGATCCCGAACCTTCTGATCGCCGAAACCATCGAGACTGGCGGGGCCTTTCACCAAAAGCTCATCAAGAACTCGATCAAATGGGAGGACGGCTACATCATCCCGCCCGAAAGCCCGGGCCTTGGGATCGACTTCGACGAAGACGTCGCGCGCGCTCATCCCTTCACCGGAACGGGCCTTCACCTGCAGATGCAGGAGGCCCCTTGCGACTACCGACACGGCAACCGCTTCGAAGGCGGGGCCCCCTCGACGCCAACCTGACCGCATCCCGTGGCAACGCCGTCCGAGTGTGGCTCGATGCCACCGAGGACGGCAGCCTGTCTGGGGGTGTGAACCTGGCGGACGTGGCGGGCCCAGGAGGACTCGAACCCCCAACCTCGGACTTAGAAGGTCCTTGCTCTATCCAGTTGAGCTATGAGCCCGCACGGCGTTCTTTTGGGCCAAGGCAAAGGATCAGGCAAGCATCTTCGTCATGAAAACCGAGTTCGGGTCAGGCCCGTATCCTTCGAAGGGCGGGCAGTCCAGGAACCCCGCCCGTTCATACAACGCGCGTGCCGCAACAAAGGTCGGCTGCACGCCCGTCTCAAGGCTCAGTCGCGTAAACCCGTCCGCCCGCGCCGCCGCAACCAGATGCTCCAGCATCGCTTTCGACAGCCCGCGCCCGCGCGCCTCGGTCAGGACATGCATCGACTTGATCTCGGCATGGGTCGCATCGATCCGCTTGTAGGCCCCCATCGCCAGAGGTACGCCATCATCGCGCAGGACGAAAAAGCGGATGCCAGGTGCAGCCAGCGCCGACTTGTCCATCATGTGAATCGATTCCGGCGGCGTGTCGGCATGCATGTCCGCCGTATGCCGTTCGAACAGCAGCGACAGGTCAGCTGTCAGCGGATGCTCTTCGGCAATCGACACCGTCATTTAATGCGTCCAGGCGCCCTTGCGGTCGGTCGCGAAGTTCTCGCCATAGCCGCGCTGCCGGATCACGGCTTTACGGACCTTCGGCTCGGCCACGTCGAACTCCAGCCCCTTCTCGGTGGCATAGGCTTCAGCGTCCGCGCGGCTTTCGAACCGCAGCCGGACCTGGCTCTGCGTGTCGGATGACGACGTCCAGCCCATCAGGGGATCAATCTCCCGCTCCGAGGCCGGGGTGAACTCCAGGACCCAAAGGTGGGTCTTGGCGGTTCCGGACTGCATCGCAGTCTTGGCGGGCTGATAGATGCGGGCGCGCATGGGCTGCTCCTCGGTGCGTGACCCGTGTTATTCCGAAGCTTTCAGGAAAGCGCAAGCGCGAGATTGCGAAGAAAAGCCCGCCGGCCGGTGTCAGGGAGTGTGGGTGGGGTGGGATCTGACGCCAGCCGGCAGGTCTAGTTGCTGCTTGCAGCATCACTCTGCCGGATGGATCGGATTAAATCAACCTTAAGTTGCAAAGCGACGCGCGAAAACCCGACTTGCGGTCACATGGTTTTAGGCAGAAGTCCGACCCAGCTTGAAGATCTGATACCGGTTGAAGGTGCGGAACGCTTCGGAGGTCCGGCTTGTGCCAGTCAGCCGCTGCATCAGGTTCTCGCGCCGGCTGCGGGACAGGAACAACCCGATGATCCGCGCCAGCGCCCAGTGCGCGCCGGGCCGCTGGCCACGAATCTCGTCCGAAACCCGCGTGACCCCGTGCCCGAGGACGTTGAACAGCCGTTGTTCCAGGTCGATCGACGGTGCGACAGCATCGGTGATGTCTTCCTCGGCCAGGACCGCGAACCCCGCCGGCGCCAAAGCCGCGCGGAACACAGCGACCGGGTGACCGCCACCAGGCTGCGGACCATGCGCGGCCCGGCCCCGGTAGGCCTCGGTCCGGAAGCAGTCGGCAATCAGAACCTGCCCGCCCGGTGCCAGCAGCCGCGCACATTTCGGCAGGCTTTCTGCCAGCGGGATATACTGGAAGCTCTCCGAGAAGAGGCAAAGGTCGAACGGCCCTTCGCCCTGAAACGCTTCGAACGTGCATTCGTGGACCACAGCCCCTGTCGCTGTCTCGCGGCACCGCGCGGCCAGGAAAGGCGAGGGGACCACGATCTCGACCGAATGGCCAAGCGCGATCAGCTTCTTCGCCGTCTCGCCAGCGCCTCCGCCGATGTCGAGGATGCGCAAGCCGCGCCCCGGCGGCATCGCTGGCAGATAACCAAACAGCTTTGCCGTGTAGGCGTCCTGCGCAGTTCGCAGATTGCCCGCCGCGACCTCCAGCCCGGTCCAAAGCCCGTAGTGCAGGTTCTCGGCCCCGGTCAGCCAGCGGATGAACGCCAGCCCCACATCCAGCCCCACCGCCTGCGTGTCGATCTTCTTCGCCATCATTCACCTCTGGCGGGGAGCCTTAGCCGCTTGGCGCGCAATCGGCAACGGTTTCGCCCGGTCACGCGGATCGCCGCTTGAACTGGAACAAAAACGGATCAAATCTGGCAGACCCTTCGACTCGCCCCCGACTCGACAAGGACGTGCCCGATGCCGCACAACAACGCCAACGCCGTGACCGAACGCCCGGACGTCCTGACCAAGCCCAAGCTGGAAGGCGGACGGCGGTTCGTGCTGTCCACCCCGTTCCAGCCCGCAGGCGACCAGCCCACCGCCATCGCCGAACTGACCGCCGGGGTGAACGCGGGCGAACGCGATCAGGTCCTGCTGGGAGCGACCGGCACCGGCAAGACCTTCACCATGGCCAAGGTGATCGAGGAAACCCAGCGCCCCGCCATCATCCTTGCGCCGAACAAGACGCTGGCGGCCCAATTATACGGCGAATTCAAGGGTTTCTTCCCCGACAACGCCGTCGAATACTTCGTTTCCTACTACGACTACTACCAGCCCGAGGCCTATGTCGCCCGCACCGACACCTACATAGAAAAGGAATCCCAGATCAACGAACAGATCGACCGGATGCGCCACTCGGCCACCCGGGCGCTTCTGGAACGCGACGACGTGATCATCGTCGCCTCGGTCTCCTGCATCTACGGCATCGGCTCGGTCGAGACCTATTCCGCGATGACCGTCGATCTGATCGTGGGCCAGCTTTACGACCAGCGCAAGGTGATGGCCGACCTTGTGGCCCAGCAGTACCGTCGCCTGGAGACGGCATTCCAGCGCGGGGCTTTCCGGGTGCGGGGTGACAGCCTTGAAGTCTGGCCCGCCCACCTTGAAGACCGGGCCTGGCGGTTTTCCTTCTTTGGCGAAGAGCTGGAAGCGATTACCGAATTTGACCCCTTGACCGGGGCCAAGACCGACAGCTTCAAGCAGATTCGCATCTACGCGAACTCCCACTACGTCACCCCACGGCCCACGCTGCAACAAGCGATCAAGGGCATCAAGGACGAGCTTTTCCACCGCCTGAAGCAGCTCACCTCCGAAGGGAAACTGCTGGAAGCACAACGGCTTGAACAGCGAACCAACTTCGACCTCGAAATGCTGGAAGCCACCGGCTCCTGCGCCGGGATCGAGAACTACTCCCGCTACCTCACCGGCCGCGCCCCGGGCGAACCGCCACCGACGCTCTTCGAATTCATCCCTGACAATGCCATCGTCTTCGCGGACGAAAGCCACGTCTCGGTCCCGCAGATCGGTGGCATGTACAAGGGCGACTTCCGCCGCAAGATGACACTCGCCGAACACGGCTTCCGGCTCCCCTCCTGCATGGACAACCGCCCCCTGAAGTTCGAGGAGTGGGACGCCATGCGCCCGCAATCGGTCTTCGTCTCGGCCACCCCCGCGGCGTGGGAGATGGAGCAAACGGGGGGCGTCTTCACCGAACAGGTCATCCGCCCGACTGGCCTGATCGACCCGCAGGTCGAGATCCGGCCCGTGGAAATGCAGGTAGACGACCTTCTCGACGAGATCCGCAAGGTTGCCGCCAAGGGCCTCCGCACCCTCGCCACCGTCCTGACCAAGCGTATGGCCGAGGATCTGACCGACTACCTCCACGAACAAGGCATCCGGGTGCGCTATATGCACTCCGACATCGACACCATCGAACGCATTGAAATCCTGCGCGATTTGCGGCTGGGGGCCTTCGACGTGCTGGTCGGCATCAACCTCCTCCGCGAAGGGTTGGACATCCCCGAATGCGGCCTTGTGGCAATCCTCGACGCCGACAAGGAGGGCTTCCTGCGCTCCGAAACCAGCCTCATCCAGACCATCGGCCGCGCTGCCCGCAACTCCGAAGGCCGGGTGATCATGTATGCCGACCGCATGACCGGCAGCATGGAACGCGCGATCGGCGAGACCAACCGCCGCCGCGAAAAGCAGGTGGCCTACAACCTCAAGCACGGCATCACGCCCGAGACGATTAGGAAGAATGTCGAGGATGTCCTCTTCGGCACCTGGGAGGGCGACACCGATCAGGCCCGGATCACCACCAAGATCGACAAGCCCATGGTCGGCAAGAACCTCGCCGCCCACCTTGATGCCCTGCGCCTGCAGATGCGCAAGGCGGCCGAGAACCTGGAATTCGAAGAAGCCGCCCGCCTGCGGGATGAGGTCAAGCGTCTGGAAGCGGTGGAGTTGGCGGTGGCCGACGACCCCTTCGCCCGGCAAGAGGTGATCGAAGAAGCGGTGGAGGAAGCGGTGAAGATGGCCGGGCGGAGCACGGCGGGCAGGGCAGGGCAGAGGGGTGGGAAGCGGTCGAGGGGGCGGGCGTAATGTGAAAGTGACGCGTGAGCCGATTATTGCAAATGAGACAAAGTCTGTCTGCAGACTTACTGCCCGACGTGTCTTTCCTGACGGAACGGAAACGGGAAATTCAACTAGCTCTGGATTTCTGTGGAGACATGGTGGGTCAGTATACGTAGTAACTAACTGGCATTGCCTGTCCGGTTTGCATGCCGAAACGCTGCGCCCATTGGGATCATTTTGCCAAAATAGGGTTTTAGTGGAAGGAAAATTTGAGAAGGCCGATAGTGGGGATCCTCAACGCGGATTCTTGATTGAATTTAAATTTGAAGTGACAATTGAAGACGCAGAAGGTCAGCGCCTTTGGATTGAGCATCCAAATGGTAATCAAGTTGATATAGCAACGTTTCGACTGCCGATCGCTGAAGACGGCGGATACAAATTCTGCTGCATAAATGAAATCAGTTACGAGACACGTTGGCGGCCAGAAGTGGGAAGTGATGCATTCATTGTGGGTTTTCCTGAAGGTGTCTCGTCTGCTCATGGGACGCCGATTTGGAAGCGTGCTTCAATTGCTTCTGAGCCGGACCTTCAGTATAATGGCACGCCGGTCATTCTGGTAGATACAATTGGGAACCAAGGGCTGTCTGGATCTCCAGTTGGTGCAGTTGGCAGTGGTTTGTTTGCACCGAACAGTCATGCGAAGCTGGATACTTTGATTGGATCGTGGAAGACATTGCTTGGAATTTACGCAGGGCGACTTGGAGATAAAGGTGTCCATTCTCAGCTAGGGCGGGTTTGGAGAGTTGACGTCGTCCATGAACTCTTCCAGAATTTAGCACTTAACTAGATAGGTAACGTCAGATTTGCCCAAAGCAAATCTGACCGCGCCCGACCCGCCCCCCGGGGGCGGGCGCGATATATCGCTCCCACCCCCGCGTGCCGGTCGCGGTCAGCTTTGCACCCCGGCGTAGGGTGCGCATTCATCGCGCACCACTCGCAGGTCGAGACTTGCCCCGACTCTCCTCATCCCAACCTTGACGCCCCAACCCCCCACCCCATCTCCCCACCATGCGCCCGCTAATCGCCCTCCTCCTCCTCACCGCCCCCGCACAGGCCTGGGACTTCACCCCCACGCCCATCTGCACCATCCTCAACGACACCCCCGACCTCTCCGTCCGCGTGACCTACGACCCTGCCCAACCCGAACCCTACGCGATCACGCTCACCCGCCCCGAGCCCTGGCCGGTAGCCGACACCTTCGGACTTCGCTTCGACGGGTCCGCCGGGTTGACCATCGGCACCGGTCGCCACCAGCTGTCGCCGGACAGGCGGACGCTGACTGTCTCCGACACAGGCTTTGGGAATGTGCTGGACGGGCTGGCCTTCAACGGGATGGCGACGGCGCTGGCCGGTGACACGGCAATCCCCTTCGACCTTACCGGCGCGCGTCCGGCGGTCGAGGCGTTCCGGGCCTGTGGCGAAGTGCCTTCGGCCTAAAGGGGTCCGAAGCCGATTCGCCGCTCAGGGTTAACGCACCTATCCCACCCCGCGCGTATGCATGCGATATGCACGCGATGAATACGCAAAGAATACCGGAGGAGTTCCGCTAACCCATTGACCTAACAGACCGAACGCCGCTTCTGATCAGAACACCCCTACCACCTCGTACATCACCGGCTCGAACCCCCGGCACAGCTCGTTGATCTTGCGGTTCCGCTCGCGCATCTCTGGGGTTCGCAGCATCGCCTGGTAATCCTCGCGGCGTTTCCATTGCGAGTAGTTGCAGATCCGCGTTCGGGCGTCGTTCATGTGCAGCCCCGCCGCGATGAACCCCGGTTGCAGGCGGATGCAATCCTGATAGGCGGCCTCCAGTGCCTCGACCAGATCGAAGGCCATCGCCGGTGTCGTATCGAAGGTGGTGATGACAGTTTGTCCTTGGAAATCCTTGACAATCTGGGGCATGTCGTCCTCCCTTTGTCGCGCAAGGATGCCATGA
The DNA here is from genome assembly GCA_009773055.1 of Paracoccaceae bacterium. GTDB lineage: Bacteria > Pseudomonadota > Alphaproteobacteria > Rhodobacterales > Rhodobacteraceae > Tabrizicola. Next base: position 20,091 of record WOUW01000013.1, on the reverse strand, counting down.
ACGGGGACCAAAGGCATGAAGTTTCTCGACCCCAACGACCCGTTCTTCCGCCACCCTCTGGTGCGCTGGGTCACCGTCATTTTGCCCATCGGCTGGGGGCTGATGGAGTTTTTCTATCTCCAGTCGCCGTTCTGGGGCCTGATGTTCTTGGCCGCCGGGGCCTATGCCGGCTACATGCTGTTCTTTCAGCGGAACAGCTAGTTCATCCACTCGGGCTGTGGCAGGCCGACAGCCTTGGGGTCCGACAGGTAGACCGCCCCAAGTATCACAGCTGCAACGAAAATAACCGCCAGCGCGATCTTCCAGACCGACCAGGGCCGCTCGCCCTGAACCTCGCCGGTCTGGCCGTTGACCAGGAAGCGATAGCTTTTGCCGTTGTATTTGTAGGCCGCCATCCAGACCGGCAAAAGGATGTGCTTGAAGGTCTCGTCCGACCAGTCGGTGTCGACGGAATGGATGCGCTGTTCGTCCCCGCCGATGTCGCGCCGCACGTCGCTGCGGATCACGTCGGACATCCGGTCGCGGGCCTCGACCAGACCATCAGCAAGGGGGACGGAATAGCCCTCGGCGCGGAAACCGGCAAGAAATTCAGGGGTATAGCTCGTCAGCGCGCCGAGGTCCCAGGGCGTCAGCTCGTTGCCAAGCCGCGCGGGCAGGCTGCGCGAGGCCATGACCAGCACGTCGTCAAAATCGCGCGACACGCGGCCCGATGCCGAATACCAGCGCGTCCGGCGCACCCGTTCCTCACGGCGCTCCATCCGACCGTTGACCCGCACCTGCACTGTCCGGGTCTCGTAGTAATACTCGCCGCGATCGCCCGAATAGCGGCTTGCAGTGTCCGCGTCGAAGGTCCAGAACGGCACGTAGATCCCGGTCATCGCGCGTCCCTTGCGGGCGTATTCCAGAAGCGTGCCGGGCGCGAACCAGAGGCTCCCCAACCACTTGATCATCGCTCCCCGCGCTTGCGGTTCGGTCAGCACGAAGGGAACCAGCGCCTGCGGCTTGATGTGGCGCTGGGTGCCCGTATCCAGCACCACGGGCGTGTCGCAGAACGGGCATTCGGTGGCATGCGTCGCTTCGGTGATCTCGACCCTGGCGCCGCAGTTCGGGCAAGACGTTGTGCGCACTTCGACCATGTCCGACGCCGCAAGATCGTCACGCAATCCGCGAGCAAGATCAAGCTCTTGCAGCGCGCGCGCGCGGTCGCGGGGGCGGTCGGGAGCGATGGCTTGCACATGACCGCAGTTTTCGCAGGTCAAGCTGGTCTGGCCAGGAGCATAGCGCAACTGCGCGCCGCATTGGGAACACGGCCAGCGAAATTCGTCCTGCGGCATGGCTACGGTTTGGGCAGCGGCGGGGGAACCTGATCCAGAAGCCGGGCAAGCTCGGTCTCGGCGGCCATCTTCCAGCCATCCTGACCGGCGGTCCACACCATCGTCGCGCGGTTCAACCGGCCTTCGGTCGCCCACTGGGCAAGGTCAGCCTCGGTGAAGGGACCGCTCGTTGCGCCATCTGCGGCCAGATGCCAGGCTTTGCCTGCGGGCGCTGGCGGTGGTGGCGGCGGAGCGGCGGCGGCACCCGGCTGCGATCCCCAGGGGCCCATGTTTTGCGCCATGCTTGCACCCATCCCCATGCCCATCCCGGCCCCCATGGCCGACCCCATGGCACTGCCCGGCTGACCCATGCTTTCGGCCGCGTTGAACTGCATGTAGCGGTTAAGGTCGCCCACCACACCCATCGAGGTGCGCTTGTCCAGGGCCTTTTCGACCTCTTCCGGCAAGCTGATGTTTTCGATGTAGAATTCCGGAATGGTCAGGCCGTATTCCCCGACCTGCGGGGCGATGGCATTGGCGATGATCTTGCCAAGGTCGGCGGTGTTTGCCGCCATGTCCAGCACTGGAATGCCCGACTTGGCCAGCACTTGCGACGCGGATTGCACGATCACGTTGCGGATCTGGAAGCTGATCTCGTCCGAGGTGAACTCGCCGTCCGTGCCGACGACTTCCTGGATGAACTTGCCCGGATCGCTGACCCGCATCGAGTAGGTGCCAAACGCGCGCAGGCGGATCGGGCCGAACTCCGGGTCACGCGCCATGATCGGGTTCTTCGTGCCCCACTTCTGGTCGTTGAACCTTGTGGTGTTGACGAAGTAGATCTCGGACTTGAACGGCGATTGAAAGCCGTGGTCCCAGTGCTGCAGCGTGGTCAGGATCGGCAGGTTGTTGGTCTCCAGCATGTAGAGACCGGGGGTGAAGACGTCGGCCAGCTGGCCTTCGTGGATGAAGACTGCGGCCTGGCCCTCTCGGACCGTCAGCTTGGCACCCATCTTGATCGCCTGCCCGCGACGGTCGAACCGCCAGACCATCGTGTCGCGCGTGTCATCCAGCCATGAGATGACGTCGATGAATTCGCCTTTGAGAAAATCGAAGACCATTGGGATACCCTTTGTTTGGGGTCAACTTTCGCCGCCGGTCAGCCGGCGTGCAAGGGAGAAGACGATGGGGCGGGCTTCCGCCGCGGACATGCCCGGGCGTAGCTCGCGGCTGTAAAGCATGCGCAACATAAGCTCGTCCTGGTCGGTCAACAGCGCGAATTCCTCGTCGTCATTGAAGATCGAGGGCCGCGCGCGTGGAGAATCGTTCGGCAGGCCAAGGCCTTGCGTCAGTTCCTCATGCAGGCAGGACAGGCGCAGAAGGTCGGGGTGTTCGGCGCGGATCACCGCGAAGGCCTTGGTGTATGACCCGGAATTGCCCTCGGCCAGCGCGTAGACAAGGCAATAGGTCGTACGCGGCATGCCGGTGATTCCGGCCACTTCGCCCATGCCAAGACCGGGCAGGGTGGCACGAATGGTGGGGCCCAAAGCCTCGCGCTCGTCCTCCGAGACGATGTAGATGAAGAAGTTCGGCGCGCGGTCATCGACCGACATCGGGTGCCCGGTGATCCGGGACAGCCGGTCGACAAAACTGGCAATCCGTGCGCGGTCGGTCGCTTGCTTGTCGGGAGGCACGCTTGCGCCAAAGTTTATGCCGATGCGGACGGGGCCTTCCCAACGGCGCAGGCTGCTTTCGGTTTCGCCGCGCACGAACCCACCCGAGCCCCGGCGATATTCGTCAAAAAGCGCGATCCGCAGGAAATTCTCGGCCAGCATCCGGTCGGTGACCGGGATGTCGCCGCCACCGTCGGACCGCAGCATGCCCTGGGCAAGAAGTGCCTGCTGAACCTGGGCGTAATAGGCTGCTGCAGCGGCGCTTTTCGGTGTGGGGGCGGCCAGGGGCAACGGTTCCAGAACAGGTTGCGGGCCCATACCGCTCCCCGGGCTGGTGGCGATGCACCCCCCGAGGACCATGCCGCTGGCCATAGCCAGAGCCGCCTTCACTGTTCGACCCCTGACCATGCCCCGCGGCCGCCGCCTCAGGCCGTGGCCGCTGGGGCCACCTGGCGGGCCTTTGCAGCCGCCAGCGTGTCGCGCAGTTCCGCCTCCATCTTGATGAGTTCCGCCTCGGCTGTAGCGCGACGGGCCTTGCCTTCGTCGGCAATGGCCAGGCTTTCGTTGATCGTGGCGATCAGGGTCGCGTTGGCGGCCTTCACCGTCTCGATGTCGAAGACCCCGCGCTCCATTTCCTCGCGGACCACCTTGTTTGCCGACTGCAGGTTTTCGGCATTTGCCTTCAGAAGCTCGTTCGTCAGGTCGCTGGCGTCGCGCACCGCTTCGGCGGCTTCCTTCGACCGCTGAATCGTCACGGCCTGCGCCAGTTGGGTTTCCCACAGCGGCACGGTGTTCACGAGGGTCGAGTTGATCTTGGTCACAAGGCTTTTGTCGTTTTCCTGCACCAGCCGGATCGAAGGCAAGGACTGCATTGTCACCTGCCGGGTCAGCCGCAGATCATAGATCCGGCGTTCCAGGTCATCGCGGGCGGCCCGAAGGTCGCGCAATTCCTGCGCGCGGATCACCTGATCGGCCTCGGGGGCCTTGGCGACATCGGCTTCCTTGGCCGGAATGGTCATAGTGTCGGTCTCGGTCAGCTTTGCTTCGCCCGCCGCGATGTAAAGCGCCAGTTCGTTGTAGAAGGTCAGGGTCTTTTCATACAGCACGTCCAGGCTTTTGATATCCTTGAGCAAGGTATGCTCATGGGTCAGAAGCTCGCCTGTGACCTTGTCGATCTGGCTCTGCACGTCCTCATACTGCGCGACGAATTCGGCAAAGGGCGCGGCGCGGCCCAGAAGCTTTTCCCACCAGCTCGCCTCGCGGCGCAGGTCCAGCTCTTCGGCGGCAAACCCGCGGATCGTGGTGACAATCTTGCGCAAGCTGTCGCCCGCAGGCCCCACGTCCTTGTTCTTTACGTCCTGCAGCATTTCCTGGCTGATTACCTGCAGCTCGGCCTGGGCGGATGACCCGAAGCGGCACGACCTCGGCCATCGGTTCCGGCAGGATCACGGCGGTGACCTTCTCGACCTCGGTCAGTAGGGCTGTGGCATTGGCTTGGACGGTCTCGGACATGGTCACTCCCGTTGGGGTTCAATGGTCAAGTTTCAGGCGGTCGCGCAGGACAGAGATTTCGACGTCCAGATCGCTGCGACTGTTGGTAAGGAAGGTCTTTGTCTTTTCTGCAAAGGTCGTCTCAAGATCGGTCAAGAGTTCCTCATAGTCGGCGCGGGCCGATGTGTCGCGGTTCTGGGCATAGTGGTCGGCGAACTTCACCGTCGCATCGCGCGCGCCCATCAGGTAGACCGACATGTACTTTCGCGCCGCCGTCAGATCGCCCGGATCGGCCTCGATCGTACGGAACAGGGTCCGGGCCGCAGCGGAAAACTGTTCGACACGACGCTCCAGCACACGGTCGCGGGCGCGCAGGATCGCGTCCTTCATTCCGGCCAGATACTTCTCGCCTTCTTCGACCGCGTTGGCCACCCGGCCGGTCTGGAAAGCATCGACCCCCTCCATGCCCTTGTCCGCCATCGGGTCCAGCCCGAAGGCCCCCAGATGCAGCCCCGCCCCGACCAGCGCATAAAGGGCGGGATAGACCAGCCCCTGGTCGGCGATCACGCCCCCCAGCGCCAGCGCAGCCCCCGTCAGGACTGCCCCGGCCAGCTTGCGCGGAAAAGTTGGACGGCGCGCCAGCTTGCGGGCGTCATAGGCGGCTTCGGCCCGCAGGCCTTCGCGGCTCAGCCAGGCGGCCAAAATGACCAGCCCCCCGGCAGCAAGGCCCAAGAGCATCTCGCGCGGGCCATCACCGAAGGCCGGGAGCAAGAACAGGAAAGCCGTCAGAAACAGCAGGTTCGCGCGCCAAAGACCCTTCGGCCTCGCCTCGGTCAGGACCGGGACGCCCGCGTCAGTGCGCGACCCTTGTGGCGAGAATTTCCCGCCGAACCGTTCGGCCATCAGACGCCCCCCGACCAGGCCACATAGGCCACCAAGGCAACGAGCAAGGTCAGGGACAGGTTCCTTAGTCCGGTTCCCGACATGGCGCGACCTCCTGCGTTCCGACCTCGGCCTGACCTTAGCCGATGCCTGTGCCCCTTGCCAGCGGCCCCGGGGGGGAATCGGCAGCATTCTTCCCCCCACAGGGCACACTCGGGTCATGGACCCCCGACTTGCTTGGAATCGGCAAAGAGCGCAGCCTTCAGAAATTGGAATGCCTTTTTTGATGACGTGACCCTTTACGAAAGGGACAGCCATGCAGGACACCGACAGCAACGCCAGCACGGACAGCATGGGCAGACGCGGCGAAGAACGCGCCTGGGCCGCGCATATGGCCGGCCTTCGGGCCAGCTATCATCGACACCTCGTCCAGCATCCTGCCAAGAAGGACCTTCGGATCGAGGCGCTCCTCGACCAGAAGATCACCGACGCACCCGAGAACTGGCGCAACTGGGAGATCCCGAACGAGATCGAAATACTTCTGGTGCAGTTGAAGCTTGGCCCCGATCTGGATGTGGCGCTCGACAGTGCCTTCCTGACCGCCGAAAAGATCCTGGTGCCGTCCTTTGGCATTCTGAACAAGCGGCGAGATGGCACGCAGTCGGACGAGGTCAAGCAGGCCCTTCTGGCCAAGCTCCTGCGCGACACCCACAACCGCTATGCCGCTCGGCGGTCAGAACGGGCCGAGCGCGCCCTTGTGGCCAAGCGGATGACCTACCTTGGTTTCGGTCTGACGGGCGTGATCGTCGGCGTATTTCTGGTCCTTGGCACCGGCTGGTTTGCCGTCGCGGTCGAGAAGATGCCCTTTACCGACCTGGTGAAATACAACCTGATCGTGACGACCTTCTTCGGCTTTCTCGGTGCCTACCTGTCGCGGTTGATCGCTTTCCAGAACACCGCGGTAAAACTCAGCGTCGATGACCTCGAAAACGGCTATTCCTGGCATTTCCTGATGGTGCGACTTCTGGTCGGGGGTTTGTCCTCGGTGATCCTGTATTTCGTGATTTCGGGTCACCTCATCGGCGGAGAGCTGTTTCCGGCCCCCGAAAATGGGGCAACTGGCGGCTTCGGAGACCTGTGGACCGTGCACAACGGGGACGGGATGCCCTATGAGGGTCCATCGGCCAACTTTGCCAAGTTGATCGTCTGGTGCTTCATCGCCGGCTTTTCCGAACGCTTCCTGCCCGACAGTCTGTCAGCGCTGGAAGCGAAAAGCCGGGGCTAGCCTTTCTTTGGCCCGCCGGGGCGCGGGCCGGGCCGGACGGGACGGCCAGCCGCAGGGCGTTCGGCGGACTTGCGGACCGGGGGGCGCGTGGCCTTCTGCCAGGTCTCGGACAGTTGCTTCAACCCCTCGCCGGGCTTCAGCGCTGGTTTTGCTGCCTTCGCCCGATCTTCGCTCGGACCGGTGGACCGCGTCCCCGTCTTGCCGGGCTTGGGGGCAAGCTTGCGGACGGGTTTGGCGGGCTCGTCCGGGTCGCTCAGCCCCAGTTGTTCACGCAGCACGCGGGGTTTCAGCTCCTCGACCTCGCCAGGTTGCAGCTCGTTCAGCCGGAACGGCCCGTAAGATATGCGGATCAGCCGGTTCACCGTCAGCCCGATGTGGTTCATCGCTCGGCGGATCTCGCGGTTCTTGCCCTCGCGCAGGCCCACGGTCAGCCAGGCGTTCGCGCCCTGATGCCGGTCGATCTTGACCTCCATCGGCTGAAAGCGGTCGCCGTCCACGGTGATCCCCTTCCTCAGGGGTTCGATTTCCGGCTCGGTCGGGTTGCCCTTCACGCGGACCCGGTATTTCCGCAGCCATCCGGTCGAGGGCAATTCCAGCTTCCGTTTCAGCTCGCCGTCGTTGGTCAGCAAAAGCAGACCTTCCGAATTGAGGTCGAGCCGCCCGATCGACATCACCCGGGGCATGTCTTCGGGAAGGTGGTCGAAAACCGTGTCGCGGCCCTTTTCGTCCGACGCCGAGGTCACCAGACCTTCAGGCTTGTAGTAAAGCCACAAGCGCGGGGGTTCCGGCTGGCCAACCGGCTCGCCCCGGACAGTGATCTTGTCCTTCGGGGTCACGTTCAGGGCGGGGGAAGTGATGGTCTTGCCGTTGACCTTGACCTCGCCCAGTTCGATCAGCCTTTCCGCCTCGCGGCGCGAGGCGATGCCAGCGCGGGACAGGACCTTGGCGATCCGCTCACCTTCCGGAGTGTCGGCCTTCTCGGGGGCTTTGGGCTTTTCTTTTCCGGTCATGGCCATCATCCTTCGGGCCAGGGTGGCCGGGGGCGCAAGGATATTGAAGCCGGGATGAAAGAGCAACGCGAAGGCTTCCGGTCGTTCATGGATGCCGTCGCCCGTGCCGGGAACCGGACGCGGGAACTGGCCGACCCCACCGCACACGCCGAGATGCTGGCGATCCGCGAGGCCTGCCGGTCACTGGCATCCGAACGGCTGACGGGCTGCGATCTTTATGTGACCCTTGAACCCTGCCCGATGTGCGCGGCGGCGATCTCGACGGCCAGGATCGGGCGGCTTTACTACGGGGCGGCGGACCCGAAATCGGGTGGGGTTTCTGTCGGGGCGAAGGTGTTCTCCCACCCGCAGTGCCACCATGTTCCAGAGATCTACGATGGCATCGCAGCGGGCGAGGCGGAGGCGCTTTTGAAAGGATTCTTCGCGGACAAGCGCGCATAGCGCGGTTCTGGCGGGATGCCGCCTCCCGCGGGGACACTCGGGCAAAGATGATCAGGGCAGGCGCAAGAGATCATGCTTGACTGCAGGGAAATGCCCGCAGTCAAGCCATTGATTTCATTTATTCTAAAAGAAGGGCCTCGCGTGTCGCTGTCAGATGCGGATCGGCTCCAGAACCTCGGGCTCGATCACCTCGATCCCCGGCGGCAGCCCCGCTTTCAACACGCTTGCATCCTGGGCCAGAAGGCCGAAGGTCCGGTAATGGCAGGGGATCACCCAGCGGAAGTTGAACCATTTCCGGGCGGCCCAGGCGGCGCGTTCCATGTCCATCGTATAGTGCCCGCCACAGGACAGGATGCCGATGTCGGGTTGGTGGAACTCGGCCATCCAGGCCATGTCGGCCATGATGTCGGTGTCGCCTGAAAGATAGATCGTGTGGCCCTCGCCTGAGATCATGAAGCCGGCGGCGTCCCCTGCGGGCTGGAGGCCCTTGCCGGTAAAATCGATGCTGGCCGAATGGACGGCGTTGACCATCGTGACCTTCGCCCCGGTTAGCGTCAGCGTGCCGCCTTTGCCGAAGCCGACCGTTTCGGCCCCCTCGGCGGTCATCCACTCCGAAAGCTCATGGATGCAATGCACCTTGATCCCCAGCTTTTTTGCCAGCCGTGCGGCATCTGAAGCGTGATCGCCGTGGGCATGGGTCAAAAGGATGTGGGTCGCGCCCTGCACGGCCTCGTCTTCGCGGTCGGCGGGGAACATAGGATTGCCGGTCAGCCAGGGATCGACCAGAAGCACAGCTTCCTCGATTTGAATGCGAAAGCCGGAATGGCCGAACCAGGTGATCTGCATGGGGGGCTCCTGTCGTTATGCGGCGTGCACCTTCGGGACTGGTTGTAACCGTGACAATCCGCCTGGCTGCGATGGGCGGCAATCCGCCTTGTGCGGCCCTGCGCTTGCAGTGCTTGCGGGGCGGGGCGGGGGCGGCTAAACGGGGCGAAATCCATCGGAGAGCCCCATGGCCATTGACATCGACACTGCCCGCAAGGTGGCAAAGCTGGCCCGTATCCGGGTCGAGGAAGCGGACCTGCCCCGGTTGGCGGACCAGCTTTCCGGCATACTTGGCTTCATGGAAGAGCTGAACGAAGTCGATGTGACGGGGGTGGAGCCGATGACCTCGGTCACGCCAATGCGGCTGAAACGGCGGGCGGATGTGGTGACGGATGGGAACATCCAGGCCCAGGTGCTGAAGAACGCGCCGGATGCGCGGGAAGGCTTTTTTGCGGTGCCGAAGGTGGTGGAATGAGCGCGAACACCTGGACCATCGCTGCGGCGCGGGATGCGCTGCGCAAAGGCGAGATTTCGGCGGTCGACCTGACGATGTCTTGTCTGACGGCCATCGACGCGGGCGACGGTCTGAACGCGTTTGTTCACAAGACTCCGGAGATCGCGCTGGAGCAGGCGCGTGCGGCGGATGCGCGGCTGAAGGGCGGCGAGACCCCGGCGATGTGCGGGATTCCCTTGGGGATCAAGGACCTGTTTTGCACCAAAGGCGTGCCGTCGCAAGCCGCGTCCAACATCCTGAAGGGCTTCAAACCAGAGTATGAATCCACGGTCACCTCGAAGTTGTTCGAGGCGGGCGCGGTGATGCTGGGCAAGCTGAACATGGACGAGTTCGCGATGGGCTCATCGAACGAGACTTCGTGCTATGGCAATGCGGTCAGCCCGTGGCAGCGCAAGGGATCGAACGTGCAGCTGACGCCGGGCGGGTCCTCGGGTGGGTCGGCCAGCGCGGTGGCGGCGGACCTGTGTCTGGCGGCGACGGGAACAGATACCGGCGGGTCGATCCGGCAGCCTGCGGCGTTCACCGGGATCGTGGGGATCAAGCCGACCTATGGGCGGGTCTCGCGCTGGGGGATCGTGGCGTTTGCCTCCAGCCTGGATCAGGCGGGGCCGATGACGAAATCGGTGCGCGATGCGGCGATCATGCTGCAGGTGATGTGCGGGCATGACCCGAAGGACTCGACCAGCGCCGACATTCCGGTGCCGGATTTCGAGGCGGCGCTGACCGGGGACATCCGGGGCAAGATCATCGGCATTCCGAAGGAATACCGGATGGACGGGATGCCGGAGGAGATCGAGGCGCTGTGGGCGCAGGGCATCGAGATGCTGCGCGACGCGGGTGCCGAGGTGCGGGACATCTCGCTGCCGCATACGAAGTACGCTCTGCCCGCCTACTACGTGATTGCGCCCGCCGAAGCGTCGTCGAACCTCGCCCGCTATGACGGGGTGCGCTACGGGCACCGGGCGAAACTGGCGCAGGGGGATGGCATCACCGAAATGTACGAAAAGACCCGGGCCGAGGGCTTTGGCCCCGAGGTCCAGCGGCGGATCATGGTCGGGACCTATGTGCTGTCGGCGGGGTTCTACGACGCCTACTACAACCGCGCGCGGAAGGTGCGGGCGCTGATCAAGCGGGACTTCGAAGTGGTGTTTGCGGAGGGGGTGGACGCGATCCTGACCCCGGCGACTCCGTCGGCAGCGTTTGGACTGGGCGAAATGGCGGATGCCGACCCCGTGCAGATGTATCTCAACGACGTGTTTACCGTGACGGTGAACCTGGCGGGGCTGCCTGGGATCTCGGTCCCGGTCGGTCTTGACGGCCAGGGGCTGCCCCTTGGGTTGCAACTGATCGGGCGACCCTGGGAAGAAGATGCGTTGCTGAATTACGCACATGTGTTGGAAAGCCGCGCCGGGTTTGTGGCCAAAGCGGAAAAATGGTGGTAATGGCCCGCAAAACGCACGCATCGAGGCACTGATGAGCCGTACCTTCCTTCCCGCCGCTGGCGCTGCACTGACTGCACTTGTGCTGGCCGCCTGCACGCCAACGACGCCGGACAGTGGCGCTGGCGTGGGCTTTCAGGACTACAACAGCTATATCCGTGGCGCAGCGCCTGCCCCCGCGGGGGCTCCGGTGACCGTGCCTCCGCCCGGCGGAGCGTTTGATCCGGCTGCTGCTGCGGCTGCCATTGATCGGGCGCAAGGAGTGGCAGTTCCGACCGTGTCGCCGACCCCGACGGTCACTCCGCTGCCGGCCGACAGCTCTGCCCGTCCACGTGGCGGTGCCCCGGCCGGGATCAAAGAGGAATCGGGCGAGGTTGCCAATCACACCGGCATCTCGGACGAACAGGACTTCGGCGCGGTTTCAGCGCGCGAAACCATCGAAAGCGACAAGGAACGGATCGCACGGAACCGGGCAGAATATGTCGTGGTCCAGCCGAAGGACCTGCCGCAGCGCCCGGGCGACACCGGGCCGAACCTTGCGGAATTCGCCCTGGCCACCAAACATGCGCCGGGCGTGCAGATGTACAAACGCTCGGGTCTGGGTGTCCGCGACGTGAATGCGGCATGCGGCAAGTATGCCTCGCCCGATCAGGCGCAGCAGGACTTCCTGTCCAAAGGCGGGCCGGATCGCGACCGGCTGGGCCTTGATCCGGATGGGGACGGTTTTGCCTGTGCCTGGGATCCGCGCCCGTTCCGTACCGCGCTGCAGTGACACTGACCCACCCCTCGCCGAACTATGGCGAGCGGCGGGGCAGGGGCCGGGTAGAACTGGTCGTGCTCCACTATACCGCCATGCCCTCGTGCGCCGACGCGCTAGAGCGGCTGTGCGACCCTAACGCCGAGGTTTCCTCGCATTACCTGATCGATGCCGATGGCACGGTCCTGTCCCTCGTGGACGAGGCCGCACGGGCCTGGCACGCCGGTGCTGGGGAATGGGGTGGCGCAGGGGATGTGAACTCGCGGTCCATCGGGATCGAGTTGGCGAATACCGGGCGCGAGCCCTTTGCCGAAGCGCAGATGGCGGCGCTGGAACGCATTCTGACGGGTGTTCTGGACCGGCACGGCCTTGGTCCAGTGGCGGTGATCGGCCACAGCGACATGGCTCCGGACCGCAAAGGCGACCCCGGCGCGCGGTTTGACTGGCGCCGTCTGGCGGTGCAGGGCCTGTCCATCTGGCCCAAGGCGGGCGAGCCGGGGGATTTCATCGCCGATCTGCGCGCCTTTGGTTACCCGGAGGCGTCGCCTGACGCGATGCTGACGGCCTTCCGCCTGCGGTTCCGTCCCTGGGCAACGGGGCCGCTGGATGACACGGACCGGGCGCTGGCGGCGGGACTGCCACGCTTTCCCGGTTGACGATGCGCGCGCGGATGCCTAACTGACCCCCGCGCGGAGGGCTGGATGGCCGCGGGTGGCAACACCCGAGGAAAGTCCGGACTCCCGTTGGCAAGGGTGCCGGGTAACGCCCGGCGGGGGTAACCCCAGGGAAAGCGCCACAGAGAAGAGTCTGCCCTGCATGCAGGGCGATGGTGAAACGGTGGAGTAAGAGCCCACCGCGGACTTGGCAACAAGGACGGCACGGCAAGCCCCACCCGGAGCAATGCCAAATAGGGGCCTCGCGGCAGGACAGGTCGGGCAACCGATACCGCTCGCCAGGGACGCCAACGCCCGAGAGGCCCGGGTTGGCAGCTTGACCGCCGTGGCAACACGGTTGGCAGAGGAATGGTCATCCAGAGGGGACCGTCGAAAGGCGGGGCCCTTGGACAAAATCCGGCTTACAGGCTCTCCGCGCATGCAATCCCAAGATTGCGCCCCGCTCCAGCAATGGCCGGCCCGCATCACGTTCGCGTGCAGTTGACCTGCGTCAAGGCAGTCCGGACAGACAAGAGGCCTGATGCCGGCATCGAGGGCGCCCGGAGCTTCTTCCGTGTCCAGCCAAGCAGGAGAATCAGATGATCAAGGCATTCACCATCGCGGCCGCAATCGGGATCGGCGCGGCATCGCCCCTGCTGGCTCAGGGACAAACTGGCTGGGGGATGGGACCTGGCTGGGACATGGGTCAGGGCTGGGGTGCCGGTCCGGCCTGGAACCAGGGCTGGAACCAGGGCTGGGGGCAGGGCCAAGGCTGGGGGCCGGGCTGGGGCATGGCACCCGGCTGGGGCATGGGTCCGGGCACCGGTATGGGACCCGGAGCGGGCATGATGCCCGGCGCAGGCCCGGGCTACGGCATGGGGCCGGGTGCGGGAATGGGCATGGGACGCGGGATGATGATGGGCGGTATGGACGCCGACCAAAGCGGCGACATCTCGGCCGAGGAAGCAGCAGCCCATGCCGAAGCCATGTTCGCCCTGATGGACGCCAACGCCGATGGTGCGTTGGCCGCCGACGAGTTCGGCGCGGGCCGGATGGGCATGATGAGCCCCTGGGGGCAGAACATGCCCCCAGCCATGCAGGAGAGACATGCCGCGCGCTTTGCCGCCAAGGATGCCGACAGCGATGGCAAGGTCACGATGGCCGAGTTCCTCGCCGCCGAGAAAGCGCAGTACGACGCGGCGGATGGCGACGGCGACGGCAAGGTGACACCGTGGGAGCTGCGCGCCGCGATGTGGCAATAAGGCCCGCCGATTGCGGTTGACTCCGCTGCGAAGAACGGATTCCCCGATGCAGAGGAAACGACTATGGCAAAGCCCGCCACCATCAAGATCCGCCTGAACTCGACTGCGGGCACCGGCCACTTCTACGTGACCAAGAAGAACGCCCGTACGATGACCGAAAAGATGGTCATCAAGAAGTACGACCCCGTCAAGCGGGAGCATGTCGAATACAAGGAAGGCAAGATCAAGTAAGATCGCGCCGATCCCAGGGATCAGGGGCCGTGTCCGGTGCGACGCGGCCCTTTTCTTTTGCCCGTAAGCCGCCGCTGACGGCTTAGGCTCGGCTTCGGCTTGACCTCGCGGCGTCAGGGGGCGAGGACGGGGACAACCTTGGAGGCCGACATGGAACGCAATCACCGGGAAGAACACTATGTTGCGCGGGTCGGCTGGCTGCGGGCGGCCGTCCTTGGCGCGAATGACGGGATCGTCTCGACGGCTTCGCTGATCGTTGGCGTTGCAGCGGCTTCGGGCCGGGCCGAAGTGCTGATCGCGGGCATGGCCGGGCTGGCGGCGGGTGCGTTGTCGATGGCGGCGGGGGAATATGTCTCGGTCAGCAGCCAGGCCGACACCGAGAAGGCCGACATCACCCGTGAGGCCGCCGAGATCGCCGCCGATCCCGAAGAGGAGCTGCGCGCGCTGGCGGGCATCTATGAACGGCGTGGCGTGCCTGCGGAGCTTGCGGCCCAGGTGGCGGCGGCGCTGCACGAGAGGGACGCGCTGGGCGCGCATGTGCGCGACGAGCTTGGGATTTCGGAACATACCGAAGCGAAGCCCCTGATCGCGGCGGGGGCCTCGGCACTGACCTTTGCGGTGGGTGCCGCGCTGCCGCTGGCAACGGCGGCTTTGGTGCCGGAAGGCGTGATCAGTCTCTGGGTGACAGTGCTGTCGCTGATCTTCCTGGCGGTCCTGGGGGCGGTCGGTGCCAAGGCCGGGGGCGCTTCGGTCTGGCGGGGCGTCTTGCGCGTGACCTTCTGGGGTGCTGTGGCGATGGCAGTCACGGCGCTGGTCGGCAAGCTCTTTGGCGCGGTCGTCTGAGCCCTTTCCTTTTCCGGTGGCCGTGCCATCATTCGCCGGATGCAACCCATCGTCACCATCCGTCGCGCCCATCCCGGCGATCTTGCCGCTGTCGACCGACTTCTGGCGCGCAGCTATCCTCGCCTTCTGGCAGCGGACTATCCCCCTTCGGTCATGGTACTTGCCGTCCCGATCATCGCACGGGCGCGGCCCGAGCTTTTGGCCTCGGGCCGCTATCTTCTGGCTCTCGACGCTGCGGGGACCGTGATTGCCGCTGGCGGGTGGAGCTTGGGCCGACCGGGGGGTGAGGTGGGAACCGTTGCCGATCTGGGCCATGTGCGGCATGTCGCGACCGACCCGGATGTCGTCCGCAAGGGCATCGGGCGTCGTCTGATGACAGAAGTGATGGCCGATGCGGCGCGGGTGGGGGTGCGGCGGATGGACTGTCTGTCGACGCGGACAGCAGTGCCGTTCTATGCGGTGCTGGGCTTTCGCGTCGTGGGAGAGACCGAAGTGCCGCTGGGACCGGGCATCGGCTTTCCCGCGGTCCGGATGCTGGCTGATCTGGCCGCAAAATGAAAAGGGCCGGTCTTGCGACCGGCCCTTTCGTCATCGGCTGGGACGGTTATTCCCGGTTGCCCATGAATTGCAGCAGGAACATGAACAGGTTGATGAAGTCCATGTAAAGGTTCAGCGCCCCCATGATGGCAGACTTCGCCAGCCATTCAGCGTCGCCTTGCACGGCGTGCTGCAGGTATGCGTGTCGTAGGCGGTCAGACCCGCGAAGATGAGCACGCCGATCACCGAGATCGCGAAGGCCAGCGCCGAGGAGGCGAGGAAGATGTTCACGACCATGGCGACCAGAAGGCCGATCAGACCCATCATCAGGAAGGTGCCCATGCCAGACAGATCACGCTTGGTGACGTAGCCGTACAGCGAAAGTCCCGCGAACGAGATCGCCGTGATCAGGAAGGTCTGGGCGATTGAAACGCCGGTGAAGACCTTGAAGATCCAGGCCAGCGACAGGCCCATAACTGCCGCGAAGGCGTAGAAGAACACCTGTGCGGCTGCAGCCGACATGCGGTTCAGCAGCGCGCCAAAGGCGAACACCATCGCAATTGGAGCGAACATCACCACCCAGCCGAGGATATTCGGGCGCAGCGTCAGCGGGTCACGGAAGATCGCCAGCAGCGCGTCGGACGAACCGACCGCCCAGGCAACGCCTGCGGTGACGACCATTGCTACGGACATCAGCCCGTAGACTTTGTTCATGTGGGCGCGAAGCCCTTCGTCGATCTGCGCGCGGGCGCCTACGCCTACGCTGCGGACCGTGTCAAATTCAGCCATTGAAGCCTCCGATGTTGTCCCTAAGGGCAACGCCGGGGGAACCGGCGCGACCTCGTGGACAGAATA
The DNA here is from genome assembly GCA_009773055.1 of Paracoccaceae bacterium. Taxonomy (GTDB): domain Bacteria; phylum Pseudomonadota; class Alphaproteobacteria; order Rhodobacterales; family Rhodobacteraceae; genus Tabrizicola. The sequence continues at coordinate 4,080 of WOUW01000013.1, read as the reverse complement.
TTGGGAAGCCAGCCAGCGAATTCAAGCGTCTTTGCCATTTCCATGGAGCAAAACTGTCAGCCTATCAGGACTTCCAGTGCGAAGGGGCGTCCCAAAGCGGCCGTGCGGCCTCTGCAAGCGCTTCGCCCCGCTCGAGCCCGATGTCACGCAGGAGGTGATCATCCAGATGAATCAAGCTGCGGCGGGACCGGGCCAGGGCCGAAAGTCCGGTCATCCGCGAGGGCAAATGGGAGAGTGCCGAAGCGATCCGGCGCAGCGGGGTGGTGACGGGGGCGGTCAGGCGGAGAGTGGACATTGCGAACTCCTCTTATAAGCGTTGGTGATGGGCCGATGCAGACACATCATGATGCTTGAACTATGCGCTTTTCCCGTGCATGATGAAAACGAATGATTGTGCAATGAATCATCAGGATCTGTGATATGCCGCGCAACCTTGATCTGTCAGCCCTGCGTTCCTTCGTCACCGTTGCCGATGTGGGCGGAGTGACGCGGGCGGCGGGGTACCTGAACCTTACCCAGTCGGCGGTCTCGATGCAGATCAAGCGGCTGGAGGATTCGTTGGGGCTGTCGCTCTTCCTTCGGGCGGCGCGCAAGCTGGCGCTGTCGCCCGAGGGTGAGCAGCTTCTGTCCTATGGCCGCCGGATGCTGGCCTTGAACGACGAGGCGTTGTCGCTGTTGTCGTCGCAGGCCTGCGAAGGGGAAATCCGCCTTGGTGTGCCGCATGACGTGGTCTATCCGGCGATACCGGGCATCCTGAAGCGCATGGCACAAGCCTATCCCCGCGTGCGGATCAATCTTGTGTCGTCCTTCACGCTGGTGATGAAGCAGGATTTCGTCCGCGGCGCGTTCGATGTGATGCTGACGACCGAGGAAAGTCCGGACCCGGGGGCCGAAGTTCTGTCATCGCGCGGGCTCGTCTGGGTCGGCGCGCAAGAGGGGAATGCCTGGCAGCGGCGGCCGTTGCGGCTGGGCTTCAAGGACACCTGCATCTTCCGGGGCCGCGCGCAGACAGCGCTTGAGGCGGCGAACATCCCCTGGGAGATGGCGACAGGCGGCGAAAGCGAACAGGCGGTCGAAGCGACCGTGGCGGCCGATCTGGCAGTGTCGGTGCGGATGGTCGGCAGCATTCCCGAAGGCATGACGCCGATTGCCGGCGACAACCAGTTGCCCCCGGTCGGCGAGATGAAGCTGGCGCTTTACCGCGCGAGCCGTCGCGCGGACGAGGCGGTGGATCTTCTGGTCAGCGAATTGCGCTGCGCTTACGGCGCCTGACCGACCCGGATCACGACCTTTCCGGTAGCCTTGCGGTCTCGCAGCAGGGCTAGACCCTCGGGGAACGCCTCGAAGGGCAGGATGTGGCTGACATGGGGATGGATCAGCCCCTCGGCCCGCCAGCGCAAAAGTTCGGTCATGCTGGCAGCCACCAGATCGGGGGCGTGCGTTTCATAGCCGCCATACCAGAGGCCGGACACCGTCAGGTTCTTCACCAGCAGCAGGTTCGCCGGAACCTGCGGCACGACGCCCGAGGCAAAGCCGATGGCCAGAAGCCGCCCGTCCGGTTTGCACGCCCGCAGCGCCTCGTCAAAGGCCGGACCGCCGACGGCATCGTAAACCACATCGACGCCACCTTCGGCCCGCAGCGCCTCTTTCAGGCCCGGAGCCTCGCTGTCGATCAGCACATCCGCCCCCGCTCGCCGCGCCACGTCAAGCCGGTCGACCCCCCGCGCCGAAGCGATGACCCGCGCGCCCAAGCGCTTGCCGATCTCGACAGCGGTCAGCCCGACGCCACCTGCCGCCCCGGTCACGAACAGAGTCTCGCCAGGTTGGAGGCGGGCCTTGTGGGTGAGGGCAAGATGGGACGTGCCGTAAGCGATCGGGAACCCGGCAGCCTCTTCAAAGCCCATGCCGTCCGGAACCACACTGACGCGGTGTGCCGAAAGCGCGATCCGACGGGCCAATGCCCCCGCCGGGCAGGTCGCAAGGACTCTTGTCCCCGGCGCAGGACCAGTCGTATCGGGACCTGAGGCCTCGACGACGCCGGAAAGCTCCATCCCCGGAATATAGGGAAATGGGTGGCGAACCTGATACTTGCCTTGAATCGCGAGCATATCCGCAAAGTTGAGCCCAACTGCTTCTACACGGACAACGATTTCGCCTTTAACGGGAATAGGTGGCTCAATCTCGGCCAATACTGGCGTAGCTCCGGGATTGGTGATCTGCCAGGCCTGCATCTTGCGCCCCTTGTCCTGCGGTTGTTTCTACTACCTAAGGTGTAGGTGTTTTAGCCGCTCTACAGTTTCTTGCAACGCAATGATCAGCATTTTTCGCATTATGCAAAGCTTCCGATGGATGTGTTGCAAAATGCGACGCGAAATGCGATACCACCGTAAGGCGAGTCCCGATTCGTTTCGTCTCACCTTCAACCGAGGTCAGGACAACCCCACCGTGTGTTATACGCTTGGATAATTGGGCATATCCAAAAAGACAGGTTTTGGGGCCGCGAAACTTTTTTTCTGACTTGCCGCCCTGACTGACCACTTTGGCACGCAATATGCTTATACAATACCGAGGGGAACGGACACACGTTTTTGGAGTATAGAATGAAGCATCCCGTAGACGCACATGTTGGCAAGCGTATCCGTCACCGCCGTTGGATGGTGGGTATGACCCAGCAGCAACTCGCAGACAAGGTCGGCATCAAGTTCCAGCAGATTCAGAAGTATGAGACCGGCATGAACCGTGTCAGCGCCTCCCGGCTTTGGGATGTTGCCGACGCTTTGGGCGTGCAGATCTCGTTCTTTTTCGAGGGTCTGGCCGAAGGTCAGGTCAACGCGGCCTATGCCCACGGTGACATGATGTCGGACAAAGAGGCTCTGGAACTGGTCCGTTCCTATTACGCGATCCCGGAAGCGCAGCGTCGTCGCCTGTTCGACCTGGCGCGTGTTCTGTCCGAAGCTGCCTGACTGCCTTGACCTCGTCCCCGCGTGCCATTAGCGCCCGGGGACGCGGGCCCCGGTGGTCCATCCGGTCGGGGAGTAGATCATGCGGGTATCTTCGGCGCTTGCGGCGGACCTTGTTGCAACCGCACATGAACTTGCCGATGTTGCGCGCGTCGCGACACTGTTGCACTTCCGAAACCGCTCGCTTGTTGCTGAAAACAAGGAAACGCACCGGTTTGATCCGGTAACCGCTGCCGACCGCCTGTCGGAACAACGGATGCGGGAAGTTCTGGCCCGCCGTCGCCCCGACGACGGCATCCTTGGCGAAGAATTTGGCTCACAGGTTGGCTCGACCGGATTGACCTGGGTGCTGGACCCTATCGACGGCACTCGCGGCTATCTGTCGGGCACACCGACCTGGGGCGTTCTGATATCGGTCCGAGATGCCGAGGGCGTGCTCTACGGTATCATCGACCAACCCTACATCGGGGAACGATTCGAGGGCGGGCTGGGCTTGGCCGTTGTCAACGGACCGATGGGCGCGGCGCCGCTTGCCGTCCGGGCGGCACGTCCGGTTGCCGAATCAATCCTGTTCACCACGTTCCCCGAGGTTGGCACGCCCGAGGACGGCGCCGCTTTTCGGCGGGTGGCGTCACAGGCCAAGCTCGTCCGCTATGGCACCGATTGCTACGCCTATGCGCTGATCGCAGCCGGTCAGATCGACCTGGTCATCGAAGCAGGCCTGCAGGCTTATGACGTTCAGGCTCCGATCGCGGTGATCGAAGCTGCGGGTGGGATTGTCACCGATTGGCAGGGCCGTCCGGTCCTGGAGGGCGGTCGGGTTCTCGCCGCGGCGAACCGGGCCGTGCACGCGGAGGCCCTGGCGCTCCTGAACGGTTGAGGCCACGACTTTTCGGACGCTCTTGCTAGATCGATCGAGGCATCTTGGCCCTTGTCGCCTGTAATCCGTCCGGCCCCGGACTTGCCCGCCTGCATCCGACTTTGATATAGTTCGACTGCTGGCCGTGTCCTTCTCCCTTCTGACGGTCTGCGTTGGTTTCCCTTGAAACCGAAGGGTGTGCGAAAGGTGCACCCATGACTGTGTTTCGGCGTGCAAAATTGACCCCCTGAGGCGGGGTAT
>WOUW01000077.1:779-4678 GCA_009773055.1 Paracoccaceae bacterium | reverse complement strand
CCCACAGCCGGTCGTTCGCGGCCCGGGCTGGCCCGAAATCATACATCGCAAGGCTGGCGATCATTCTCGCTCAGCTCGCTGGCGGGCCAGCGCTGATTCGACATCCGTTAGCCCCAGAAGGCTGGCGACCAGCCGCATCAGCCGGTCCTCATGCGCCTCGCGCTGCCCGTCTGCCAGAGCCACCGACCAGAGCGCTGTCAGAAGTTCGGCCCGATCCTCGGGCGCGGTTGCCTCTTTCAAGGCGCGGGTAAAGCGCACGGTGTCCGGGGCCTCTTGCTCTACATCTTCGGCCGCAGTTCGCAATTTTGCGGCCGCGAAAGGGTCAAGCCCGTGATGAAGTGCCAGCACGCGGTCGATGCGCTCGACTTCTTCGCATCTGCTTGCGGCAGGGGTTCGGGGGCGGGGGCCAGCAGGCGGCGGAGAAGATCGATCATCCGCTCTATCTAAGCTGTCCGACCCGGCTTGCAAAGCTGCGCCAGACGATCTGCTGTCGCAGACAGCTCGGCTTCCAAGCCATAGGGGGGATTGACGACGAAAAGGCCGGAGCCCTCCATCCTATGACCATCGCGGACAGGGGGGAAACGCACCTCGTGGCGCAGGCTCTCGGGGAATGCGGTCTCCAGGACCTTCAGCATCGCCAAATGCGGCGCGCCCTTCAGGATCGGATACCACAGGATCAGAACGCCCACGTTCCATTTGCGATGGATCGCAGACAGATGACGCGGGATCGCCTCATAATCTCCCTTCACCTCGTAGGACGGGTCGATCAGCATCAGACCGCGCCGGGGAGTGGGGGGCGTCAGTGCGAGCGCAAGGTCGAACCCGTCGCGCTGGTAGACGTTGGCACCCCAATCCCGCGCAGCCGCGCGGAGGTGGGCGAATTCTTGCGGGTGAAGTTCGGCAAGGTGAATCGTGTCCGTCTCGCGCAGCCCCAGCGCGGCGATCAGGGGCGACCCCGGATAGGCCATCGGTCCGTAGGTCGCCCGCACCTCGTCCAGCCGCTGCCGATAGGGGTGGTCGGGTGGAAACAGGGCCTCGGCAAGTGCTATTCCCGCCGCGGCTTCGCCCGTCTTCACCGCCTCGTCGGCACCAAGATCGTAGACCCCGCGACCGGCATGAGTCTCGATGTAGGTCAGCGGCTTGTCCTTCTGCGTCAGGTAGTCAAGCACCCAGGCCAGTGCCGCATGCTTCTGGACGTCCGCCAGATTTCCGGCGTGATAGAGGTGCTGATAGGAAAGCATCGCTCTTGGCTACCCGGCTTTGTCAGGCTTGGAAAGCTGCAACCGACTTGAACCTCGGGCGTTGGCCGCGTAGGGCTGGGAAAACGGATCGGGAGCCTGCGCATGGAAATCTTCACCTACGAGGGACTGGTCGCCCTGATGCAAGTGATCGGCATCGACCTGGTGCTTGCCGGCGACAATGCCATTGTGATCGGACTTGCGGCGGCCGGTCTTCCCAAGGAACAGCGGGCCCGCGCGATCCTTGTCGGGATCATCGCGGCCACAATCATGCGGATCGGCTTTGCACTGGTCACGACCTGGCTGCTTGCGATTGTCGGGCTGCTTCTGGCCGGGGGCATCCTGCTGCTTTGGGTCTGCTGGAAGATGTGGCGTGAGCTGCGCGACGGGCACGCCGCCGAGCAGACTGCCGAAGAGGCGCTGACGGGGATGGACCTGAACGCCGACGGAAGTGTGGCCGGGGGCGCTCCGGTCAAGACGTTCCGGCAGGCGGCGACCCAGATCGTCGTCGCGGACGTGTCGATGAGCCTCGACAACGTGCTGGCCGTCGCCGGTGCGGCGAAGGACCATCCGACCGTGCTGATCATCGGGCTGGTGCTGTCGATCGCGCTGATGGGTCTGGCGGCCAGCTGGATTGCCAGCCTGCTGAACAAGCACCGCTGGATCGCCTATGTCGGCCTGCTGATCATCCTTTACGTCGCGCTGAAGATGATGTGGGAGGGTTGGCACGAGGTGCAGCCCTTCGTGATGGGCGCGCTGTAGCTGCCCGCGTGTGGGCAGGTTGGCGGACCGTTGGAAATCAAGGGCTTGGGTGGGGGCGTTCAAGATTGCTTAACCAGGGGCCGGGGCCGCAAGTGCCTCGGCCTTTAGCTTTGCGGGTGGGGAAGCCCTGCCCTGGCAGCCATGTTTTTCCTGCCAGGATTGCCTCTGGATGATGGAGTTCGGTCTTTTCGCCGTGACCAAAGTGGCGTCCTTGGAGCTGGAACGGATTGACCGCGAGGCCGACTGGCCTCAGGCGCCGGGTGAGGCGCGTGTTCAGTGGTGTCGCAAGATGGCTGGGGCCGAGGGGTGAGGGCGGGTGCGCGGTGTGTCTGGTGTGGGGGAGTGGGTTAAGCCCGCGTTTACCAATCTGGCGGACTGTCATCCCCGCGAAAGCGGGGACCCACCTTGTTGCCGCAGCGCCCCTTGCCTGATCTGGGTCCCCGCCTGCGCGGGGATGACAAAGAAGGCTAGTGCCGGGCCGTGTGCGTGAAGGGCACCCTACACCGTTGGCTGCGCTTGGTATCGGTCGCGACCGCAGCTACGGCGGCTGGTCGTGGCATTGCACCGAGTCGCCCGTTTCAGCGTAACAGTATGCGTCAGCCGGTAAGGGCTCCTTGACGCACAACGCCCCTCGGTTGCCGAAATCATAGCAGTCGCTGTCTGGGCTATCGTCGTCGTCGTCGCACACCGCAAGGAGCAGCGGAACCCCGACGATCCACTTCCAGGATTTCATGAGTTCTTCCGCAATCCTGCCGCTTATGTTGCCTTCAAACCAACCTCGACACCTCCACCGCCGCCCTGACAAAATCCGCAAACAGCGGGTGCGGGGCGAAGGGTTTCGACTTCAGCTCGGGGTGGAACTGGACGCCGATGAACCAGGGGTGGTCCTTGACCTCGACGATCTCGGGCAGTTTGCCGTCCGGGGACATGCCGGAAAAGATCAGCCCGCATTTTTCCAGCTGGTCGCGGTACTGGATGTCGACCTCGTAGCGGTGGCGGTGGCGTTCCTCGATCACGGTGGTCCCGTAGATGCGGGCGACGGCGGAGCCTTCCGTCAGGTTCGCGGTATAAGCCCCTAGGCGCATGGTGCCACCTTTGGCGTCGGTGGCCTTGCGGGTCACGGTGTGGTTGCCCTGAACCCATTCCTTCAGGTGGTAGACGACGGGGGTGAAGCGCTTTTCGCCGGCCTCGTGGTCGAACTCCTCGGAGCCGGCATCCTTCAGGCCGACGAGGTTGCGGCTGGCCTCGATCACCGCCATCTGCATGCCAAGGCAGATGCCGAGGTAGGGGATCTTCTTTTCGCGCGCGAAGGTGGCGGCGCGGATCTTGCCTTCGGTGCCACGCTCGCCAAAGCCACCGGGGACGAGGATGGCGTGGAAGTTTTCCAGCCAGGGGGCCGGGTCTTCGCGCTCGAAGATCTCGGCGTCGATCCATTCGGCGCGGACCTTGGTGCGGTTCGCCATGCCGCCATGAGTCAGCGCCTCGGCAATGGATTTGTAGGCGTCTTCCAGTTGGGTGTACTTGCCGACGATGGCGACGCGGACCTCACCTTCGGGGTGGGTGATGCGGTCCATCACGTCTTCCCAGCGGGCGAGGTTGGGTTTCGGCGCGGGGGTGATGCCGAAGGCGTCGAGGACAGCCTGGTCCAACCCTGCGTGGTGGTAGGCCAGCGGGGCCTGGTAGATCGTCTTCAGGTCATAGGCGGGGATGACGTGTTCCTTGCGGACGTTGCAGAAGAGGGCGATCTTTTCCCGCTCGCGGTCCGGGATCGGGTGTTCGCTGCGGCAAACGAGGACGTCGGGGGCAAGACCGATGGATTGGAGTTCCTTGACGGAGTGCTGGGTGGGCTTGGTCTTGAGCTCGCCGCTCGCTGCCAGGTAGGGCAGTAGCGTCAGGTGC
>WOUW01000077.1:0-771 GCA_009773055.1 Paracoccaceae bacterium | reverse complement strand
AGGTGCATCAGGATCGACTGGCCGCGCGGGCGTTCGTGGATGAACTGGCGGATGGCCTCAAAGAACGGCAGGCCCTCGATGTCGCCGACGGTGCCGCCGATCTCGCACAGCATGAAGTCGACCTCGTCATCACCGATGCGGAGGAACTCCTTGATTTCGTTGGTGACATGAGGAATGACCTGGATGGTTTTCCCCAGATAGTCGCCGCGGCGTTCCTTCTCCAGCACGTTGGAATAGATCCGACCGGAGGAGATGCTGTCTGTAGTCCGGGCGGAAACGCCGGTGAAGCGTTCGTAATGCCCGAGGTCGAGGTCGGTCTCGGCGCCGTCGTCGGTGACGAAGACCTCGCCATGCTCAAACGGCGACATCGTGCCGGGGTCGACGTTGAGGTAGGGATCAAGCTTGCGCAGCCGGACGGTGTAGCCGCGGGCCTGCAAAAGCGCGCCCAATGCGGCGGATGCGAGACCTTTGCCAAGGGAGGAAACCACGCCGCCGGTGATGAAGATGTAACGCGCCAAGGCGGGACTCCCGTGAAAAACAGCGCGATTCGGGGACGGTGGAATCGCGGCACCACGGGAGACGAGATATAGCGACCTCTGCGCGGATAGGCAACGCCCGGTCCGCTATATCATGCGGGCGCTGCCAGTGGTCGGCCAAGCAGTAGTGGGATCAGGGGTTGGTGGCCGGGGCCGCAGGCTCATCGGCGCGGGGCGGCGTCGCCGGCGCGTCGGCGGCCGGGGCTGTCGCGCCCGGCAGCGTCAGGTCGGTGCC
>WOUW01000012.1 GCA_009773055.1 Paracoccaceae bacterium | reverse complement strand
TCTCGATGAACCCCCTACTAGGCCGATATGCTGCAGTAAGACGCCGATGCGCCCAAACCGCCCGCATATCCCTTCATGAACCAATCAGTTTCAAAGAGCGCGGACACAAAACATGCAGCACACCAGAACTTCTGGCGTACCTGCCGTCTTGCCTCCAGATTGTCGTCGCGGCGTTTCACCACCGCTTCCGAACCTTCCCAACGCCGTTTCCAGCGCCGTTCCGCTTCGGTGAGGGGGCTTTTACGTCTGCACCTTCGGACCCGCAAGCAGAAAATGACGGAAAGATGACGATTTTTTCGGAATTGCCCATTTGTCCCGCAATATCAGCGTCTTGATGCAAGATCACGCCGCCTTGTCGACCATGCCTGTCGGGTCATACGTCACCCTGCCCCCGGCAATCGTCAACGCGATTCCCGTCTGGCCCAGCCGTTCGGCCGGAATCGCCTCGATGTCCCCGTCGATCAGCACCAGATCTGCTGCAAGGCCCGGCTTCAGTGTCCCCGTCAGCCCGTCCATATGCGCAGCCCAGGCACCGCCTGCCGTATAGGCGCGCAAGGTTTCCATCAGCCCCACCCGTTCGTCCTGGCACCCGTCATACGGAACCCGGGTCAGCGCTGCCTGGATGCCGCGCATCACGCTGACATCCGTCACCGGCCAGTCGCTTGCGAAGGCCAGATGCGCGCCATTGTCGGCCAGCGTCCGGGTCAGGTAGGCATCCTTCCAGCGATCACGGTGGAAGACATGAGCCATCGCCGAAATCGGGAAATCCATTGCCCCCGGAGGATGCGGCGGCTGCACGGATGCCGTGATCCCCAGCGCCCCCAGCCTTGGCACATCGGCCCGGTCGATCAGCTCGATATGCTCGATCCGGTGGCGCAGGTCGGGCCGCCCCGCCGCCTCGTATCCGTCGATGGTCTGGCGCACGGCCCCGTCGCCGATGGCATGGACCGCGATCTGCAAGTCCCGGCGCGAGATTTCGCGGCAGATGTCCTTGAACCACTCCGCCTCGAACAGGGGCGCGCTTCGTTCCGTCGTGCCGGGATAGTCCTGCAGCATATAGGCGGTGCGGCTGTCCACCACGCCGTCCATGAACATCTTCACAAAACCGCTCGTCACCCACTCGCCGGTGAACTCCGCCGCCATCGCCGATGCACGATCCAGTTCCGACAGCGGCATGTGCGGCTTGAAGTGGAAGGGCACCTTGACCCGGGCCGTAAGCCGCCCCTCGGCTTCCATCTCCTTCAGAAGCACGCAGGTATAGCGGTTGCCATCCATGTTCACCATGCTGGTGATCCCGTGCATCGCGCAATGTGCCAGGCCGGCCGCGACCTTCTCCTTATCCTTGGCGCGCTGCGCCGCGTCGGGCCAGGGGTCGGGCTCACCGCCCGTAGCGATGCCAAGCTGCAGGTGAAGATCCCCGGTCAGCGCCAACACCGGGCTGAACGCTTCGAACTCCAGAAGCTTCCCCGCCGCCGTCCCGTCCGCGCCCATCACGACAACATGGCCGGGGGGCATTTCGGCCCCGTGCAAGATGCCCGCTGCCTGCAAGGCTGCCGTATTGGCCCAGACCGTATGAAGGTCCGGCGACATCATCGCGATGGGGCGGTCTGCGATCACCCTGTCAAGGTCATGCCGCGTGACCGGATGCTCCAGAATCTCGTAGGCCGCGCCCTGCGCCATCAGTAGCGGCAAGCCGGGGTTCTTCGCCGCATAGGCCCGGAAGAGCCGCGCCAGCATGTCGAACCCCTGCACGCCGCCAAGATGCAAGTTCGACAACTCATTCCCGCCAAGGACCAGATGCATGTGGCTTTCGACGAAGCCCGGCAAAAGCGTCCGCCCTTCGGCATCCACCATCCGCGTCCGCCTCCCCGCCAACACCGCCACCTCGGCCCGGCTCCCGACCGCCAGGATGCGACCACCACCCAAGGCCACCGCCTCGGCCCGAGAACGCCCCTCGTCCATCGTCAGGACCTTCGCATTGATGATGATCATCTCGGCAGACACGCCAACCCCTTCCAGCTTGCGCATTTCATAAATACTCCGGGGCCCGGGGCAGCGCCCCGGCGGTCAGCCCCGGGAGACCCCTTCGGCCATCACGCACAACATCTCGAACATCAGCGAAATCCCCAGCCAGGCCGTCCCGCCGCTGGCATCGAACGGTGGCGAGACTTCCACGAGATCCGCCCCGACCACGTCCAGCCCGCGCAAGCCTCGCGCCACCTGCAACGCCTGCCAGGAATTCGGCCCGCCCACCTCCGGCGTCCCGGTGCCAGGCGCAAAGGTCGGGTCCACGAAGTCGATGTCATAGGTCACGTAAACTGGCCCCGTCCCCACGATCTCGCGCGCTTCGACCATCACGTCCTCTGCCCCCCTCGCATGGAACTCGGCGATCGGGATGATCCGAATGCCGTTCGCGGCGGCAAAGTCCCAGTCCTCGCGCCCGTAAGCCGTGCCCCGGATGCCGACAAGGCAATAGCGCTTGGGGTCAATCAGCCCCTCCTCCACCGCACGTCGGAACGGCGTTCCATGGTTGTAGCGCGAGGTGCCGAAATAGACGTCATTCAGGTCGGTGTGGCTGTCGAACTGGATCATCCCCGCCGGCCGCGACTTCGCCACCGCCCGCAGGATAGGCAGCGAACAGAGATGGTCCCCGCCCCCGGTCAAGGGTCGGACCCCCGCCGCGACCACCCGGTCGTAGAACGCCTCCATCCGCGCCATCGAATCCATCAGGTCGCCCGGGTTCGGGGCAACATCCCCCAGGTCCGCGCAACGCGCCAGTTCAAATGGCGCCACCCAGGTCGCCCCGTTCATCGCCCGGATCATCGTCGACAGGTCGCGAAGCTGACGCGGCCCGTGCCGGGGACCGGGGCGGTTCGTCGTTCCGCCGTCCCAAGGCGCGCCGATCAGCCCGATCTGGACCTCGGCAAACCGCGGATGGTCGAACGGCACATGCGGCAAGCGCATGAAGGTCGGCACCCCGGCAAAGCGCGGCAGATCGAAGCCCGACACCGGCTGAAAGAAGCTATCCTGCATGCAGACCCCCTGATTCCCGGGCGCATCTCACCACCCCACCCCCGGCTTGTCAGCCCCGCTTGCGACATCCGCCCCGGGGAAAGCTGCCGCCGGACGAACGCGGCCCTTGACCGGGCAACCGCGATCCGTCCTTATCAGGCCAACTCCTCGCCCAAGGCCCTGATCCAAGGATTGCCTGCTATGTTTTCCAAGACCTCCGACCCGACCTCGGCCCCGCCCGCCCCCACGGTTTCGCGCCCCTCGGCCCCCGGCAGCAACTCGGCGCGCTCAGTCCTTGGCGCCGATCTGAAGATCACGGGTGAGATCACCTCGACCGGATCGGTCGAAGTGCTGGGCGAAATCGAAGGCAACATCACCGCAAACGGCCTGATCATCGGGCAAGAAGGCCGGGTCAAGGGCTCGGTCAATGCCCACACGGTCGAGGTGAAGGGCAAGTTCGACGGCAAGGTGACCTGCGAAAGCTTCACGCTGCGCGCCTCGTCCCAGGTGAAGGCCGACGTGACCACTGCAAGCCTTGTCATCGAAAGCGGCGCGCAGATCGAAGGGCGCTTCCTCAAGCCCAAGAGCTAACGCTTCGGCGGGATCGAATAGGTCAGGCTTGCACGGGCGACCGGCTCGGCCTGACCATCGCTGAAGACCATCACATCGCCAACTGCCAGGCTGCGACCCAGCTTCAACACCCGCGCCTCACCGCGCAGGTCGCAGCCTGCCGCCGGTTTGCGCATGAAGTCGATGGCACAGCTGGTGGTCACCGTCAGGGCCACCGGCCCGATCCGTGACAGGATCGCCAGATACATCGCCACATCGACCAGCGCAAAGATCGCAGGCCCGCTGACCGTGCCTCCGGGCCGCAGATGCCGGTCAGCGACCGTCAGGCGCAGCGTAACGCCCTCGGTACCGACGCTTTCAACCAGATAGTCATTTGCCACCTGGCCAAAGTCGCGCAACAGGAACTCTGTCAGCGCCGCTGCGTCCATTACCACCGTCATCCCGCTTTTCCTTCCGGCCCTGCCCGCCTAGACTTCCGTCATGCCAAAGGGGGATGCAATGACCGACCCGCAGATCAGAGGTGATGTCCGGGACGGTATCGCGACCGTGACGCTTGCCTCGCCCGGCACGTTGAACGCGCTGTCGACCGCGATGCTGCAGGCGCTTGCCCATGTCTTCGACCAGATCGCCGGGGATGACAGGGTCCGCGTGGTCATCCTTGCGGCCGAGGGCAAGGCGTTCTCGGCTGGTCACGACCTGAAGGAAATGCAGGGCTACCGCACGTCTCCAGATGGCGGTCGCGCGCAGTTTCAGGCGCTTTTCGACCTCTGCGCTGCCGTGATGCAGCAGATCGCCAGCCTGCCCCAGCCGGTCGTCGCCCAGGTTCAGGGCGTCGCCACCGCTGCGGGCTGCCAGCTGGCGGCCACCTGCGACCTGATCACCGCAAGCGAGACCGCTCGCTTCGGGGTGAACGGCATCAACCTCGGCCTCTTCTGTTCCACGCCCGCCGTGGCCCTGTCCCGCCGCCTTGCCCCAGGTGCGGCCTTCGAGCTTCTGACCACCGGCGAATTCCTGTCCGCCTCCCGCGCCCTGGCGCTTGGCCTCGTGAACCGCCTTGCCCCGCCCGATCAGTTGGAGGCGGAAACCCGGAATCTCGCCGAAACCATCGCCGCCAAGGACCCCGCCGCCATCCGCCTTGGCAAGCGTGCCTTTCAGGCCCAGCTTGGCCAGCCTCTGCCGCAAGCCTATGCCGTTGCAGGCGCGATCATGGTGGAAAACGTCCTCCTCCCCGACACCGCCGAGGGCATCCAGGCCTTCCTCGAACGCCGGTAGCTTGGACTTCGACCCGGCGCGCTACCCCTCGAACCGCTCACGACGGGCCAAAAGCAGCACCATCAGCGCCATCCCCAACAGCGCCAGCGTCAAGCAGGCGGCATAGACCAGCCCCGGCCCGCCCAGCGTCAGCAGGGCCGCCCCGACCGATGGTGCCGCAGCCGAGGCCAGGATCGGTGCCACCGCCGCGGCGCCCGAAATCGCGCCAAATCCCTGCCGTCCCAGTATCTCGGCAATCAGCACTGGTCGCAGGATCGAGGTCAGGCCAAGTCCCGCCCCCTGGGCCAGCGCGAAGACGAAAATCAACAGCGGCGCAGCCCCTGCAAGCCACAGAAGACCCCCCGCCAGGACCACACTGCCCAGTGACGACCTGAGCCGGTCCGATGGCCGCCGCGGCCAAAGCCGCCATCCCCGCCTCGGCACCACGGTCGGCGAAAAGGACCAGCACATAGGTGATCAGGATGCCATGGTTCAGGTAGACCGCCATGAAACTTGCCGCAATCATCCAGAAGGCGGGCTTGCGCAGCGCTGCCTGCAGCGTGCCGGGCGGTGTGGGTGGCAGGGCCTGCCCCGCCCGTTCCCGTTGCCGCAACTGCCGCACCGCCACCGCGTTGATCGGCACGACCAGCGCCACCAGCCCCGCAAAGGCAATCAGGGCCCCCTGCCCACCCAGCGCGCCGCCCAACCAGTGCCCCAGCGGAAAGGCCAGCGTGCCGGCAAATCCCGCGACCAGAGTAACCCGGGTGATCGCCGCCCGCGCTCCCCCACCCATGCGCCGGGTCAGGAACGCAAAACAGGTCTCATAAAGACTGCCCGCCTGCGCGACCCCGATCAGCGCCCACAATGCCAGCCAGCCTGCCAGGCTTCCCACCTGCCCCAGCCCAGCCACACCCAGCATGGCAAGCGCTGGCAGCCAGATCAGCATTTCGCCACCCAGTCCCCGGTCCACCAGCCGCCCGGTAAAGGGCGTAAGCGCCGCCATGATCAGGAAGGCCAGCGTCGGCCCCAACGCAAGCTCTGCCTTCGACCAGCCCGTCGCCGCCTCAAGGTCCGGTAGCAGCGCCGGGAACGCATAGTAGCTGCCCGCATAGATCAGCGTCTGGCCAAGGGCCAGAAGCCACACTGCCATGCCGCCTGCATCCCCTGCGCGTGTCGCGTTCCCTGATCCTTCGGCGGCCAATGCTTACCTGTTTCCTGATGCCCGCAAGCAACCTCTTGGACTTACGCGACTTTCCATCCCTGTCCACCGTGGGCACAGGACGCCTCAGACCCCGTAGATCTCGCCGAACTTGGCTTCCAGATAGTCCAGAAGCGGTGCCTCCGACGGCTCGAACCCACAGGCCCGCCGCACGACATCCCGAGGCTCGTATAGCCCGCCATGCCGCTGCAGCCGATCCCGCAGCCACCCCGTCGCAGCCGACACGTCGCCCTTGGCCATCAACCCGTCCAGCCCCGGCACCTCGGCCCGCAAAGCCTTGACCAGACAGCCCGCGTAGACGTTCCCCAGCGTGTAGGTCGGGAAATAACCGAACAACCCGCAAGACCAATGCACGTCCTGCAGCATTCCATTCGAGGGCCGATCCACCGCCACCCCGAAATCCGCCCGGAACCGGTCGTTCCACGCGGCCTCCAGATCTTCGACCTGCAGGTCCCCCTTGATCAAGGCGCGCTCCAGATCGAACCGCATCATGATGTGCAGGTTGTAATGCACCTCGTCGGCCTCGGTCCGGATATAGCCCGGATGCACCCGGTTCACCGCCCTGTAGAAGCCGCCCGCATCCGCGATCCCGAAGTCGCCAAAGACCTCGCGCATCCGGCCGAACAGCCACCCGGTGAACGCGCGGGACCGCCCCAGCTGGTTTTCATAAGACCGGCTCTGGCTTTCATGCACCCCCATCGACACACCCTGCCCGATCGGGGTCAGAAGGTAGTCCGGGTTGATCCCCTGCTCGTAGGCCGCATGACCGACCTCGTGGATCGTGGAATAGAAGCAGTTGAACGGGTCGGTTTCTGACACCCGCGTCGTGATCCTCACGTCGTGGCCCGAGCCCGAGCTGAACGGATGCACCGCAAGATCGACCCGCCCCCGCGACCAGTCATAGCCGAAGACCGTGGCCAGTTCGCGCGACAGCGCCATCTGGGCGTCCTGCCCGAAGGTCCCGACAACGCCATGCGGAGCCGCAGCTCCAAGCACCTTTTCCCGCAGGGCCACCAGCCGGGGCCGCATCGCATCGAACATTGCCGCAATCGCCGCCCCGGTCATGCCGGGCTCATAGTCATCCACCAATGCGTCATAGGGGTCGCCGCCCATGGCGAGAGCCGCCCCTTCCGCGCGCTTCAACTCCACCACCTTGCGCAGCGTCGGCAGAAACCCCGCCACATCCTCGCGCGCCCGGCACTCGGCCCAGACGCCCTGTGCCAGGGACATCGTCGTCGCGATCTCCTCGGCAAGCTTTGCCGGAACCTTTATCGTCCGTGTGTAAGACCGACGGATCTGCCGCAGCTGTGCCTCGCCCACCACGCTGGGGGCCTGCGCCGCTGCCAGCCAGTCGGCGAGCCGCGGATCGGTGCGCCGCGCGTGCAGCACCCCCTCCAGAGCCCCGATCTCTTCGGACCGCTGGCCAGCGGCACCCTCGGGCATCACCGTCTCCTGGTCCCAACCCAGACGGCCAGCCACCTGCGCCAGAGCCTCGGTCTGACGCTGGAACGCCATCAGATCATCGAACGCGCTCATGCCGTGCCTTTCCGGATCGACCCCGCAACGGGGTATTGTGACAGATGCCTTGCCCGCAGGATCAGCACCCAAAGGATCACTGCGCCGATCTGGTGAGTGATGGCGACGTTGACATGCGCCACGGTCAGCACCGTCGCGATGCCCAGAACCATCTGCACCACAAGCATCGCCATCACCTGATGAAACGCGCCTTGCGTGGCCTGATAGGAAGACTTCCGCCCGCGCAGCCAGACCACGACACCAAAGATGAACAGAAGGTAGCCCGACATGCGGTGGATGAACTGCACGAGGCCGGGGTTTTCAAAGAACGCATGCCAGACCGGCAGATTGCCGCCTGCCCCATCCGGCACATAGAACGCATCCGCCGGAAAGAATTGCCCGTTCATCAAGGGCCAGGTCGGAAAGGCACGGCCAGCGTCGATTCCGGCCACCAGCGCGCCCAACAGGATCTGCAGGAAGGCGAAATGCATCAGCCCCGTCGAAAGCCCGAACAACTTCGCTTCCCGCCCCCGCCGCGCTGTCATGAGCTCGGCCTCCGACCTCCCCAGCAGGAACACATACCAGGCGATAAAGCCCAGGATCACGAAAGCCAGTCCCAGATGGGTCGCAAGACGGTAAGAGGCCACGTCCAGCCGGTCCCCCGACAGGCCAGAGGACACCATCCACCACCCGATCGCCCCCTGCGCGCCGCCCAGTGCCCCCAGCAGCAGCAAGCGCCCGGTCCAGCCCGGTGGAATGGACCGCGCCAGCGCAAAGCCCGCAAAGCCCACGGCCCACACCACGCCGATCAGCCGACCAAGCTGCCGGTGCCCCCATTCCCACCAGTAGATCGTCTTGAAGGCCTCCAGCGTCATTCCCTTGTTTTGCAACTGGTATTCCGGGATCGCCTGATACTTCTCGAACTCCGACTGCCAGGACGCCTCGTCCATCGGCGGCAAGGCCCCGGTGACCGGCTTCCATTCGGTGATCGAAAGCCCAGAGTCGGTCAACCGGGTCAAACCGCCCACCGCGATCATGGTGGCAACCAGCAGGAACAGCGCCACCAGCCACAGCCGGATGCCGCGCCGCGCACCCTTGGGCCGTGCATCAATTCCCCCGCCAATCGGCGCAAGCGCAGCTTTCGCGTCCGCCCCGACCTCTTCGAAAATGCTGCGCTTGCCCGCCATCGCCTGACCCCTTCGTCTTGGCCCGGACACTAGGCCCGCCCTCCCCGGCCTTCAAGGCCCCTGCGGCAATGGGCACACGCGCTTGAGCATCCGGCCCGCTTCCTGTATCCCCGCCCTTTGACCCCTGCCCGAAAGCCTGTCCGATGAAGTTCCTCGATCTCGCACGCGTCTACATCCGCTCTGGCGGCGGCGGGGCCGGCTGCGTTTCGTTCCGGCGCGAGAAGTTCGTGGAATTCGGCGGGCCTGACGGCGGCGACGGCGGCCATGGCGGATCGGTCTGGGCCGAAGCTGTCGAGGGTTTGAACACCCTGATCGACTATCGCTACCAGCAGCATTTCTTCGCCAAATCCGGCCAGCCCGGCATGGGCAGCCAGAAGACCGGCAAAACTGGTGCCGACATCACGCTGAAGGTCCCGCTGGGCACTGAAATCCTGGATGAGGATGAGGAAACCGTCCTTGCCGACCTGACCCACGTCGGCCAGCGTGTCTGCCTTGCCGAAGGCGGCAACGGCGGCTGGGGCAACCTGCGCTTCAAATCCTCGACCAACCGTGCCCCCGCCCGCGCCAATCCGGGGCAGGAAGGCATCGAGCGCACCATCTGGCTGCGCCTTAAACTGATCGCCGACGCAGGCCTCGTGGGCCTGCCGAATGCCGGCAAGTCCACTTTCCTCGCTGCCGTCTCGAACGCCCGACCCAAGATTGCCGACTACCCGTTCACCACGCTGGTCCCGAACCTTGGCGTCGTCGGCGTCGACGGGCATGAATTCGTGATGGCCGACATCCCCGGCCTGATCGAGGGCGCCTCCGAAGGCCGCGGCCTAGGCATCCAGTTCCTTGCCCATGTCGAACGCTGCAAAGTGCTTCTTCACCTTGTCGATGGCACCTCGTCCACCATCACCAAGGACTACCGCACCATCGTAACGGAACTTGAGGCCTATTCCGACATCCTTGGCGACAAGCCCCGGATCCTTGCGCTGAACAAGACCGACGCAATGGACGCAAAGCAGATCACCGACCGACGCCGTGCATTGGAAAAGGCGTCCGGCGGGCCGGTCCATGTCATTTCCGGCGTCTCCGGCAAGGGGCTGACGGACGTCCTGCGCACGCTTTACGCTACCATCCACGGCGAGGCCCCGGTTGAGGAGACCGCGCCGTGGCAGCCCTGAGTTCAAGCCTGACTGTCGCCGCGCCCGACATCCGCACAGCCAAGCGGCTGGTCGTCAAGATCGGCTCGGCCCTTCTCGTCGACCGCAAGACCGGCCTGAAACAGTCCTGGCTTTCGGCGCTGGCGCTGGATGTGGTCGAAGCAAAGTCGCGCGGCACCGATGTTGTCCTCGTCTCCTCCGGCTCCATCGCTTTGGGGCGCAAGGTGCTGAACCTCGGCGACGGCGTCCTGACGCTCGAACAATCCCAGGCCGCCGCCGCCGTCGGCCAGATTCGCCTTGCCCGCGCCTATGAGGAAGTTTTCGCCCCCCACGGCATCACCACCGCGCAGATTCTGGTGACGCTGGAGGATACCGAGGACCGCCGCCGCTACCTCAACTCCCGTGCGACGATGGAGACGCTGCTTTCCCTTGGCGTTGTCCCGATCGTGAACGAAAACGACACCGTCGCCACCGATGAAATCCGCTATGGCGACAACGACCGGCTGGCTGCACAGATCGCGGTGACAGCGGGGGCGGATCAGCTGCTCTTGTTGTCGGACGTCGACGGCTTTTATACCGCCAACCCCAAGGAAGACCCCTCTGCCACCCGGTTTGACGTGGTTGAAACCATCACCCCCGAGATCGAGGCGATGGCGGGTGACCCGGTCAGCGGCATGTCCAAGGGCGGAATGAAGACCAAGCTTCTGGCAGCGAAAACCGCCGTTGCAGGTGGTTGCGCCATGGCGATCATGGAAGGCTCGACCTTGCGCCCCCTGAAGGCACTGGCCGAAGGTGCAACCCGCACCTGGTTCGTCTCTGCCGCCGACCCTCAGGTCGCCCGCAAGCGTTGGATCAATGCGATGAAACCGCGTGGCGAACTGGTGCTGGACGCAGGGGCCGTGACCGCCCTTCGTGCCGGGAAAAGCCTTCTGCCGGCAGGCGTGACCAAGGTGACCGGAAGTTTCGGCCGGGGCGAGCCGGTGGCGATCTTGTCGCCTGAAGGCGTGGTTCTCGGCAAGGGTCTGGTGCGCTATACTTCCGCCGAAGCCCGCAAGATCGCCGGGCACCGGTCGGGCGAGATCGAGGCGATCCTCGGCTACCAGGGCCGCGCGGCGCTGGTGCATCGGGACGACATGGTGGTTTAAGGGACCGAAACTCCTTAGCAAGGGAATCGGCCAGAATTCTTGCTCAAGAATTTTGACCCCTTACGAAGATGGAGCGAGCGACATGGACGGCCAGTTCACCGACCTGATGACCGACATCGGCCGCAAAGCCCGCGCGGCAGCGGCGGAACTTGCCTGCGCCTCCTCGGAACGCAAGGCCGCAGCGCTGATCGCCGCTGCCGACGCAATCTGGCGGCGTCGGCAGGAAATCCTTGATGCCAACACGCTCGACCTCGACGCTGCCGACCAGCGGGGCATCACCCCGGCAATGCGCGACCGCCTGCGACTGGATGACAACCGCCTGCGCGGCATCGTCGACTCGCTGCGCATGATCGCCGAACAGAAGGACCCTGTCGGGCGCATCCTCGCCGAATGGGACCGCCCGAACGGCTTGCACATCCAGCGCGTCGCCACGCCGCTTGGAGTCGTCGGCGTGATCTACGAATCTCGCCCCAACGTCACCGCCGACGCGGGCGCGCTTTGCCTGAAAGCTGGGAATGCCGTCATCCTGCGCGGCGGATCGGAAAGCTTCGAGACCTCGGAGGCCATCCACTCCTGCATGCTCGACGGCCTGAAATCCGCCAACCTTCCCCTGACCGCGATCCAGTTCATCCCGACCCGCGACCGCGAGATGGTCACGGCGATGCTGCAGGCCACACAATACATCGACGTCATCGTCCCCCGGGGCGGCAAGGGCCTGGTCGGCCTTGTCCAGCGCGAGGCGCGGGTCCCCGTCTTCGCCCACCTTGAAGGCATCTGCCACGTCTACGCCGACCGCGACGCCGACCTGGAAAAAGCCCGCCGCGTTGTCGTGAACTCCAAGACCCGCCGCACCGGCATCTGCGGTTCTGCCGAATGCTTGCTGATCGATTGGCAGTTCTACACCAAGCACGGTGCCGTGCTGATCGAGGACCTTCTGAAGGCGGGCGTCGAGGTTCGCACCGAGGGCGAGCTTCTGAAGATCCCCGGGACGAAGAAAGCCGCCCCGGAAGATTTCGGCCGTGAATTCCTCGACATGATCATCGCGGCCAAACTGGTCGACGGGTTGGACGAAGCCATCGCCCATATCCGCCACTATGGCAGCCAGCATACCGAGGCGATCCTGACCGAAAACGACGCGACCGCAGACCGCTTCTTTCAGCAGCTCGACTCGGCGATCCTGATGCGCAACGCCTCGACCCAGTTCGCCGATGGCGGCGAATTCGGCATGGGCGCCGAGATTGGTATCGCCACCGGCAAGATGCACGCGCGCGGCCCTGTGGGGGCGGAACAGCTGTGCAGCTTCAAGTATCTCGTGACGGGTGACGGGACGATCCGGACCTAAGCCCGCCCAACGTGTCGTCCACCATCCGGGCGATCTCCTCGGGAGACGGCAGCCGGTCGGTCATCAGAAGGTAGATGGGCCAGGACATCACGAAATCCTTGGCGCGGGCAAGGTCGGTCCCGGTCGGCAACTCGCCGCGCGCCATCGCCGCCTGAAGGATGTCGTTCAGCATGGTCCAGCGTTCGCGCCGTTCGGCCTGCAGCGCCTCCGCCAGTTCGGGGTCAGACCAGGCCTCGGCATAGCAATGCCGCACCAGCACACCCACCGGCAACCCGGCATCGCCGCGCCAAAGCCCGATCATCCGGCTCAAGTAGTCGATCAGGTCGTCCCGCAGCGACACCCCGGCAGGCGGTGCAATCTCGACTTTGGCCTTCGAAATCAGCGACAGCGCGATATGCGCCTTGGTCGGCCACCAGCGGTAAAGCGTTGCCTTTCCCGCCCGCGCCTGTTTGGCCACAGCCTCCATCGTGATCGCAGCATATCCGACCTCGTCGAGAAGTGTCGCGAAGGCCTCCAGCACCGCAGCCTCGGTCGCTTCGGACCGGCGCGCGCCGACCGAAGTCCGGGTCTCTTGCTGCGGTGTCACCTGCGCTGTCACTTTCCCCCTTGCGAAACGGAACGTTTCGTTTCATATAAACGGAACACACCGTTTCATTAGAGACTCACATGCCCGAAAATCAAGCCCGAACCCGTGCCCCGTCGCGCCTGCGCTTTGCAATCCTGGTTTTTCTCGGGGTCTATCCCCTGGTCAGCATCTTGCAGGCGATCATCCTGCCGCTGACTGACGGCTGGCCCCTTCTGATGCGCAACCTTGTCTTTGTGCCGGTCATGGTCGGCTGCATGGTCTGGGGGGTGATTCCCTTCATCCAGACCCGATTGCGCCATCTGCTGTGACGGTCAGAACGTCAGCTTGATCGTCGTCTCGCCAATCTCGGTCACCAGCCTGCGGCCCTGTCGCGAAAGTTCCTCGGGCACCAGCGCAAAATGCACCTGGTTCGCCCCGATCTCTGCCGGGGCGCGCGGTTCGGTCAGCACTTCCCACAAGGCCGGGTCAACTTTCAGCCGTGGCGCTTCGGCCAGGACCGTCCAGCCAAGGTCGGACCGCGACACGCCGATCTTGCCGCCATAGGCCAGGGCGCTTTCCAGACATTGCAACAAAAGGAACGCCAGCCGCACCTCGCGCCGCGACAGATCGTTCGGGCTTGTCCAGACATAGCCGATCCGCCCCCCGCGCCCCAGGTCCGCCAGAATCGAGGCCACCTCCGACCGCGAAATGCGCTGGTCACTGGCCGCCTGGCCAAAACAGACGCGAAAGAAGCGTATCCTCGCATTGGCGTTGGCCACGCTTTCGGAGATCAGCGCCATCTCGGGCCGCACCCCCCCGGGTTCCATCGACAGAAGCTCCACCCCGTTGCCTATCGCGCCGATCGGGCTGATAAGGTCATGGCAGATGCGCGAAGCGATCAGGGCGGCTAGGTCGGGCTTGTCTTGCATGCGATGCACCGGGCGAAAGGACAGGAAATGTCGGCACTTTTGGAACCGGGAATGCTGGTGCGCCACCCGGATCAGGCGGACTGGGGTCTGGGTCAGGTGCAGTCGAACATCGACAACAAGGTGACGGTGAACTTTGAACATGCCGGAAAAGTCGTGATCGACATGAGGCGCGTCTTCCTTCTGCCGGTGGCGGGCACTAATCACCCATAGTGCGAATTCGCGTGCGAAACTCAACCGGCAATTGCTGCAAAAGCGCGCGAACCGACAGACGGTTGCAAAGCTGCCGACCCATGGCTAAGTCAGGTCAGCCATAAGCCCTGAACAAAGTCCCAGACCAAACTGATGTCTGCCGAAGAGAGCCCCTACGCAGTGCGGCTGGCGACCACGCCCCAGGACCTGACCGCAGCGCAAGCCTTGCGCTACCAGGTCTTTGTCCGGGAGCTGGGCGGCGACGGTCCGCTGGTCGATCACGTGGCGGGGCTCGAACGCGACGCGTTCGATGCGCATTTCGACCACCTGATCCTTGTCGACCGCCGCATCGACCCTGCCAGCCTTGCCCATGTCATCGGTGCCTACCGCGTCCTGCCCAGCGACCGGCGCGCCGCGGCCGGGCGCTTCTATTCGGAAACCGAGTTCGACCTGACCCCCCTCCTTACCTCGGGCCGCAAGCTTCTGGAACTCGGCCGCTCGTGTGTGCATGCCGATCACCGGGGCGGCACGGCAATGTTCCACCTCTGGAACGGACTGGCGGAATATGTGCTCGACCGGGGGATCGAGATCCTCTTCGGCGCGGCAAGCTTTCACGGCACCGACATTGCCAGCCTGGCCCAGTCGCTGTCCTACCTGCACCACAACCACCTTGCGCCGCCCGAGATGCGGGTCCGCGCGCTGCCCCCGCACCGGCAAGAGATGGACCTGATCCCGGTCGCAAACCTTGACCGCCGCGCCGCGATGGTCGCGACACCAGCGTTGATCAAGGCCTATCTGCGCCTGGGCGGCTTTGTCGGTGACGGCGCGTGGATCGATCGCGACTTCAACACCACCGATGTCTGCCTCGTGATGGACACCGGGCAGATGTCGGCCCGCCACCGTGAATTCTACATCCGCAAGGCGGGCGCATGACGGGGTGGGAGCACGTCCCGCCACCGCCCCTGCGCATCTCGCCGCTCGGCTGGGTGCGTGTCCTTTGGCGCGGCACGCTGGTCGGCTCGCTGACTTACGGCGGGCTTCTGGTGCTGCTTCTCGTGCGACTGGTGGAATGGCCGCTTTACGGCCAGGCTCGCCCTGTAACTCCGCATATCACCCGGTTTGTCTGCCGAACTGCCCTGCGCCTTCTGCGCCTGCCGCTGATCGTCCACGGCCGCCCGATGACGAAATCCGGGGCGATCGTCGCCAACCACTCCAGCTGGCTCGACATCTTCGTGCTGAACGCTGCGCAAACCGTCTATTTTGTCGCCAAGGCCGAGGTCGCGGCCTGGCCCGGCATCGGCTGGCTTGCCCGCGCCACGGGCACGGTCTTCATCGCCCGCAAGGGAACCGAGGCGAAGAAGCACCAGGAAATATTCACATCTCGTCTGCAAGCCGGCCACCGGTTATTGTTCTTCCCGGAAGGCACCTCGACGGACGCAGTCCGCGTTCTGCCGTTCAAATCCACCCTCTTCGAGGCCTTCTTTGCCCCGGACCTCGTTCGCTTGATGCATATCCAGCCCGTGACCGTGGTCTATCACGCCCCCGAAGGCGAGGACCCCCGACATTACGGCTGGTGGGGGGACATGGATTTTGCCAGCCACCTTCTCAAGACACTGGCTACCCCGCACCATGGTCGGGTCGAGGTTACGTTCCACCCTGAAGTCCCTGTCGATGCCTTCGACAACCGCAAGCAGCTGTCCCAACATTGCGAACGCGTGATCCGCACCGCCCACGTCAAAGCCGAAGCCTGACCACTCTCGGGACCCCGCCTATTCATTTGCTCATTTCCCAAATACTCCCCGCCGGAGGCGTCCAACCCCGGCCAATGGGCGATCCCGCCAGGCGCCAACGGCCCGCGTAAGGTGGGCGACCCGCCCACCACCTCGTCAGGCTTGCCGCAGCACTTTCGCCAGCGGGCGCCCCTTCGCCAACTCGTCCACCAGCTTGTCCAGAATACGGATCTCGCGCATCAGGGGCTCGTTGATTGCCTCGATCCTGACGCCGCAGATCATCCCGGTGACCTGATCCCGCGCCGGGTTCAGCGCCGGGGCTTCGGCAAAGAACCTCTCGAAGGGAATGCCCTCGGCCAGCACGCGCGCAAGGCTATTGGCATCATGCCCGGTCATCCAGCAGATCACCGCGTCAAGCTCGCCTTGCGTCCGTCCCTTGCGCGCGACCTTGGCCAGATACAGCGGATAGACCTTCGCCACAGCCATTGCATAGATCCGATGCGCCATGTGACCTCCGTATGATCGGGTGCTGCCCCGTCACCGCAAGCGGCGCAGCAGCTCCAGCGATGGCTCGCCCGTGACCGGCAATCCGACGCTCGCCTGATAGGCGCTGATTGCGGCCCTGGTCTTGGCCCCCATCACCCCATCCGTCCCGCCGGTGTCAAAGCCTGCCGCTGACAGCGCGCGCTGCAACGCCTGCCGGTCGCCTTGGGTCATGCCGGTGGCATCCGGCCCGAACGCGGCCTGCACCGCGCCTCGCCCGAGCAGCCGGTCCGACAGATGCCCCACGCCAATCGCGTAGTTCTGTGCATTGTTGTAGCGCAGGATGGTCGCAAAGTTCTGCGTCAGCAGGAAATAGGGGGCCCCGCCGCCGTTCCCGCCCGCAATGATCGACCCGCCCGCCAGCGCCCGACCATCCGCCGACCGCACGCCCGACCCCTGCCACTCAGCCGCTGACCGGCCCTTGCCCCGGCCCAGAAGTCCCGCGTTGAAGCCCGCAGGCACCACAACCTCCATCCCCCAGGGCAGCCCGCGCGTCCAGCCCGACTTCGCCAGATAGGCCGCCGTCGAGGCCAGCGCATCCGTCGGGTCCTCCGACCAGATATCGCGCCGCCCGTCGCCGGTGAAATCCACCGCAAAGGCAAGATAGCTTGTCGGGATGAACTGGGTATGCCCCATCGCCCCGGCCCAGCTGCCGGTCATCGCGCCGGGCGAGATGTCGCCGGCCTGCAGGATCTTCAATGCGGCGACCAGCTGGCTTTCGAAGAACTCAGCCCTGCGTCCCTCATAGGCCAGCGTCGACAGGGCTGAGATCACCGGCACATTCCCGCGCCGCGTCCCGAAAAAGCTTTCCAGCCCCCAGACTGCCGCGACAACATTGCCCTCGACGCCGTAGCGGCTTTCAATCGCGGCCAGCGTGCTGCCATACTGCGCATACCTCTGACGGCCCAAAGACACCCGTTCGTCCGAGGCTGCGATGTTCAGATAGTCCTCCAGCGTCCGGGTGAACTCGGTCTGGTTGCGGTCCTTTTCGATCACTTCGGGAATGAACCCCGCCTCCCGGAAAGCGGCATCCAGCGTGCCCTGGGAAATCCCGCGCCCGGCCGCCCGGCCCTTGAACCCCTCGACCCAGGCGTCCCAGCCCGCATCCGGAACGATCCGCGGCGCCGGGTCCGGCGCGCGGTAAACGCCGCCACCGCCTGACCGGTCCCCGGCACTAACACAGGCCCCCAGCACCGAAAGCGCACCCAAAGCCATAGTCCGCCGCGTGATCAACATTGCCTGCCTCGCCTGCTTCTTGATGTTTGTCCGAAGCGTAACCCAATGGCCATGACTGTGCCACACAGCGAAAATACCCATGGCACTCGAACGCCGACCGTCCACTTTAGCCAGTGTGTGTGTCCATGCTTGACCGCAAGTACCTTCTTGGCCTCTTGATCCTTGTCGCCCTGACGTTTCGTGCGGGTTTTCTGGTCATCGCCCTCCCGATTGGCGTCCTTGTGCTTCTGGGCTGGCTTGGCCTGACCCTGTTCGAAGCCGTAGCCAGTTTCATCGGCCCGATGGTTCAGCGGGATCTGATCACCTTCCGCCAAAAGCCCAAACGCGGCACCGCGCTGCTGATCCGGCACCTTGGCCTGAACACGCCACAGACCGAGGCTGTGCTGACCGAAAAGGCCAAGGCCCTGGCGCAGGCCGTGCGGACGGTCAACCTCCGCCACCCCAACCCGATCACCGGCCCGGTACGACTCGACCAGCTTTCCCTGGTCCTGCATAAGGCCCATCCGCCTGAAAACGGGGCCTTCCCCCTCGCCCTGCACAAGGCCTGGATCAACCCCGAGCCCAATACCTCTACCCTCGGCGGCCTGATCCTGATGCTGCGGCAGCGCCTTGGCCAGCTTCTTTTCCCCCGCCTCTCGGCCGAGGCTGATCAGGCGATGGCGATCTGGCCAATCCTTAGCAACGGGAGAACCAACCAGTCGACCGAGGCAGAGCCCTGGAAGATGGTCCACTACAACGACCGGGCGCTTTATGAAATCCGCGCCAGCCTGGCCGAGGCCGCCGGGTTTGATCGCGTGTAGGTCCGCTCGGCACACCTTCCGCTTCGCGCGCAACGCATCCTGCATGCCGCTGCGGCCACCCTGAACGGGTCACCCCTGCAGGCCCGCATCGCGCGGCTTGCCAACCCCTCGCACAGCGGGCTCTTGAAGCTTCTGGCCGAGAATGGAGCGAAGTGGCGGGACTGGATGGCCAAGGAAGCGGCAAAGGCAAAGGCGCAGGAGGTAGGCGCCAGCTACCGCGCCGATGGCAGCCCAACCCAGGATGAGATCACTGCCCTGATCGCTGACCGTGCGCAGGACAGCATTCTCTTGAACCGCGTCTGGCCAGTTGGGGCACCGGTGACGACAAACTCCTGGCTTGGAGGGCTGCCCTGCCTGCCGCCGGTCATGGACTGGCTTCGGAACGCGCAGAGCGGCCTGCCGCAGCACTTTCTGGCGCAGGTCGATTGCGCCGATCTGCCCACGCTGAACGGCACCTCGCCCCTGCCCCGCGACGGGCTTCTCCTTTTCTTTTCCGACCTTGACGAGAAACGGCTCTCCGAAAGCGATGCCGTCCTCTATGTTCCGAAATCCCGCCAGTCCGTCTTGCCCCGCGCCCTGCCGGATGACCTGCCCGAGATCGACCATTCCGGCGGCAAGCCCGCAACCCACGCCGACACTCCGGGTCAGCGGCACTATCCGAAGTGGCCTGTCATTCCGACCGCGGTCAAGATCTGGGGAGATGAGGACAAGGCCCACCCCAAGACGTTCAACCGCGACTACCTTGACCAATCCCGTGCCGCGCACGATGCCAGCCTTGCCGCCGTCATGCCGCCGCCAGTGGAGTCTACGCGTCTTGCCTCCATCTTCCCGACCCGTCAACGCAAGGACGCCGATGGCAAGACGATCCTGGCACCCAACGGCAAGGCGATCCCCTACGCCGTCTTTGACCCCACTGCGCTGCCCGAAGGCTTTCCCTTCTGCGGTGCCGGGATCAAGGCCTTCGTGCCCGTCTGCAACAAGAGGCCACCAAGGCCGCCCGCAAGGCTGCAAGTGACCGGTCCTTCATCGACGCGAAGTGGAACGACACCGAAGAAAAGCGCGCCCGTCGCCGTGCTGAGGCGGATGAGGCCGACGTCCGCGCCCGCGCTCTGGCAGCCGTTGCCAGCGATGCGCGCGCCGTTCTGGGAACCTTGCCGCCGCTTGCGCCCGTGCCACAGGACAGCATCGCGCGACTGCACGGCTGGTTGTCAGGGTTGGTCGATCAGTCCCGGAACCTGCATGGCGACATCCAGACCGCCGTGTCGGGCAGCCTTCTCGACCTTGCCCGCAGCGCGGTGACCGATCCTGCCCTTGCGGCTCGCCTGCCGGACCGGGTCTTTGCCGCCCATGCAACGTCGCCTCTGCCAAGCCCGAACCAGTCGCAGCACCTGATGCTTGGCCCGGCGCAGGTCAAGACCAACTCGACCGCCGGGTCGGGCGTGCGGCTTCTGTGCCTCGACAGCGACTATGGGCCGGGGATGATGTTCTGCGACTGCGGCGTACTGGAATACTGGATCGACCCTGCCGACCTCGCCGCCGGGCGGTTCGAGCGGGCCTATGCCAACACGGCGGGCGGGTGATCCGAACGTAAGGTGGGCAATATTGCCCACCCTACCCCTGCGCACGCTGGATCAGGCCCGCGCGATCATGCCTAACCGTTTCTGAATGCTCGCAGCTAAGCCCTTGAATTTCCTGTATCGGAAAACCTGCCCACGCGTGGGCAGCCCGCCTCAGTCGCCCTGCTTCTTCAGCTTGAAGGCGATCTGCCGCAGCATCCCGTGAAAAGTCTGCACTTCGGCCCGGGTCAGTCCCAGCCGCCCCCACATGTTCCGCAGGTTGGCCTTCATCCCCTCGACCTTCGTTTCCGGAAAGAAGAACCCCGCCGCATCAAGCCGCTCCTCGAAGTGATCCGCCAGCCGGTCCACCTCCTCCCGGTTCGCGAACTCGGTCCGGGCCAGTTCCATCACCGAGGCCGGTAGGTCCGCCCCCTGCCGCTGCCACTCATACCCCAGCAGCAGCACGCACTGGGCCAGGTTCAGCGAGGGAAACTCCGGGTTCACCGGCACCGTCACGATGGCATTTGCCCGGACGATGTCGTCGTTCTCCAGCCCTGCCCGTTCCGGGCCGAAGAGGACGCCGACCCGCTTCCCCTCCGCCCCCATCGCGCGGGCCATCTCCATCGCGCGTTCGGGGGTGACGACCTCCTTCACCAGCTCCCGCCCCCGGGCGGTGGTGGCGAAGACGAAGTCGCAGTCGGCAATCGACGCGGGCAGGTCGGCAAACAGCCCCGCATAGTCCAGAAGCCGCCCAGCCCCCGAAGCCATCGCCACCGCCTTCGGGTTCGGCCAGCCATCGCGCGGCCCCACGACCCGCATCCGCTCCAGCCCGAAGTTCAGCATCGCCCGCGCGGCAGCCCCGATGTTCTCGCCCATTTGGGGCCGCACGAGAATGAAGACAGGGGGGATCATGCAGCCACCTTTGCGAACGCCTTGCCGCCAGATAGGCTAGCCCTGCCACACTGGCAAGGAGAGCGTCCCATGGCCTTTGATCCCGGCCTAGCCCAGACCCTGCGCGATGCGCTTGCCGACCTGCCCGTCACCGAGAAGAAGATGTTTGGCGGCCTCGCTTTCCTTTTGCACGGCCACATGGTCTGCGGCGTCCACAAGGGCGGCGCGATGGTCCGCGTCGGAAAGGACCGCTATGCCGAGGCCCTCGCCCTGAAGGGTGTCGCGCCGATGATGTTCACTGGCAAGCCGATGGTCGCGATGGTGGATGTCGAGGATGCCTCGGTCGCGGATGACGCCGTGCGTGGCAAGCTATTAGCCATGGCGCTTGCCACGGTCCGCGACCTGCCGCCCAAGGTAGCCAAGCCCGCAAAACGCTGATAGACGGGCCGGAAACCTGACGCCCGGAGCCCATGAATGGCCGCTGACGACCGCCCGCAGATCACGCTGATAACGCCGCCAACCTTTGACCCCGAGACGTTTTCGGACCGGCTTGGCCGCGTCCTGGACGGTGCCGAGATCGCCTGCCTGCGGCTTTCGCTTGCCACGAAGGACGAGGACACCCTGATGCGCGCTGCCGATGCCGCGCGCGAAGCAGCCCATGCCCGCGACGTCGCTGTAGTGATCGACAACCATCTGATCCTTGCCGAGCGCCTCGGCCTCGACGGTGTCCACCTGACCGACGGATCGCGCAACGTGCGCAAGGCCCGCAGGGACCTTGGCGCCGACGCCATCGTGGGGGCCTTCTGCGGCACCAGCAGGCATGACGGGATGACGGCGGGCGAGGCTGGGGCGGACTATGCGAGCTTTGGCCCGATCGGCGAGACTGCGCTCGGCGATGGCAGCCGCGCGGAGTTTGATCTGTTCGAATGGTGGTCCGAAGTGATCGAGGTCCCGATCATCGCCGAAGGCGCGCTGACTGCCGAGCTGGTGGCACGCTTCGGCCCCGTGACCGACTTTTTCGCCGTGGGTGAGGAGATCTGGGGCTCTGATGACCCACTGTCGGCACTGAAGGCCCTCCTCGCGCCGCTTGGCTGAGGCGCTTGTCCGCGACTTCGTATCACTTCAAAGGCGTTGCGACCAGGAGACGAAGTCGAACAAGGAGCGATGGTCAGATGAACGCCTCGCGTGAAAGTGCGACGACCACATGCGGAAGATCGGCACCCCGCGAACGGCAGTGTTTCACGTATCGCCCGGTTTCCTCGAAGCCAAGGTTTTGAAGCACATTCGCCGACCGCCTGTTTCCTTAGAAGCTGCCTGACGTCAGAGACGCATCACTCGACGCGAAGTGTGCCGCCACCAGACAGCGCCCTGTTTCGGTAGCATAGCCAAGCCCTTCCGCCCGAGGTGCAAGCCAGTAACCCAGCACACCATCCACCAGCGAAATGATCCCGGCAGAGCCAGCGTCATCCTCGATGACGAAGGTTTTTTCCGGGACAGCGATGTCCTTGTGGAAGTGCTGGAAATCCACCGGCGTATAGGGGTGCGGCACAACCGCAAGCTACCCTGCCACCGCGATGTCATCAATCGCGGCGACGAGCGCTGCCTCGTCAACAGCTCAGACGGGACGCTGGGTCGGCCGAGAAGTCATTTGGCGGTGGGCAAGTGGCAATGCCCTAGTCCAGCTTGCGGATATAGGTCCAAGTTGGCACGTTCGCGCCCCGCGCAACCGAGAAGCTTTCGGCGTCGCCAAGATACTGGAAGCCCGCGTTGGTCAGGACGCGCGCCGATCCCGGGTTGTCCTGAAACGCCTCGGCGAACATCGTGCAGTTCTTTTGCGGGTTGGCCGCGACCAATGCCAGCACGGCCTCGGAGGCAATACCGTGGTTCCAGAAGGCGGGGGCGACCCAGAAGGCGACCTCGGACTGGTTGCGGTCCATCTTTTTCAGGGAGATCACGCCAAGCACCTCGGGCAGGTCGGACCGCGTGCCGTCCATGACCCAGATGTCCTCCTCTGCCCCCGATGACATCGCACGGGTGCAAAACGCCTCGGCCGCACCTGGCGGCAAGGGATGGGGAATGCCCTGGGTCGCCTCGGCCACGCGTTTGTCACCCGCATAAAGGGCGAACAGCCCCGCATCGGATTTGCGGACGGGGCGCATCGTGAACCGTTCAGTCGCTATCTCGACCGGGGTGGCGATCTTCTCCAGGATCATGGCTTCCCTCCTTTGAAGCGCATGTGGGGATTGTCGGTTACCCGCGCAATCGCCCTAATGTTTGGCCGTTTCAGGGTGAGGACGTGGCGCAGTGCCACAATCCCGTCCGGTCCCCGGAAACGAGAAGGGGGACCGGCCCTTCGGCCGATCCCCCCTCTACAATCTGATTGTAAAGGTTCGGCTTACTCGGCTGCCACCTTGGCGGGGAGAACCGAAATGAAGGTGCGGCCTTTGAGACCCTTCTTGAAGGTCACGTGGCCTTCGACCTTGGCGAAGATCGTGTGATCGGT
The DNA here is from genome assembly GCA_009773055.1 of Paracoccaceae bacterium. Classification (GTDB taxonomy): domain Bacteria; phylum Pseudomonadota; class Alphaproteobacteria; order Rhodobacterales; family Rhodobacteraceae; genus Tabrizicola. Next base: position 9,674 of record WOUW01000012.1, on the reverse strand, counting down.
GCCCATTCCGACGCCTTTACCGGGAAACCATGTGGTTCCGCGCTGGCGGCAGATGATGTTGCCGGGAATGGCAGCCTGACCGCCAAAAAGCTTGATGCCCAGGCGACGACCAGCGCTGTCACGACCGTTGCGGGACGAACCGCCTGCTTTCTTGTGTGCCATGGGGTGTTACTCCTGAACTGCGGCGGCCTTGGCGGCGCGCTTTGGTTTCTCGGCCGGGGCAGCAGCCTTTGCAGCACCCGGAGCCTCATGTGCGGTGCGGCGGGCGGCAACGGTACCGACAGCAGCCTTGACGCCCGACTTGTCGGCGCCCTTTTCCAGCACGTCGGTCACACGGACCAGCGTCAGATGCTGGCGGTGGCCCTTGGTGCGCTGCGAGGAGTGCTTCCGGCGGCGCTTGACGTAGTGGATGGTCTTTTCGCCCTTGATCTGGTCGATGACCTCGGCCTGGACGGCCGCGCCTGCAACCATTGGCACACCAATCGTGGTGCCGACCATCAGGATGTCGTTGAACTGGATCTTTTCGCCAGCGACGGCATCAAGCTTTTCAACGCGCAGCACGTCACCTGCCTGCACCTTGTACTGCTTGCCGCCGGTCTTGAGGACCGCAAACATGGGTCTTTCCTTCTCTTGCTCCGCGCCCTGTGGCCCCCGCCGACCTTTCGATCTTTGGGCGTTCCTGGGAGTTACCTCCGCCTCGGACAGCGCGCCCGTTGGGGCGACATGAATATATCAGCCCGGCGAGAGTCGCCCCTCGCCGGGATGCGCGCTTATGCGGTGAAGGCAAAGAAGTGTCAAGCCGTTCGCGATCAGATATCGCGGCCCTGCATTGCGCGTCCGGCGGCCTGGCCAAGCTCGAAAGAGACCGGGCGAAACGCTGCGTCGAAGGCGGTGAACAGTGCCGCATTCAACAGCTTGCCCGCCGGGCTTTCCCAGAACGCGACATACGTTTCCAGCTCTGCCTCGCTCAAGGGTGTGTAGGCCAACCCGAGGTAGGCGTGAAGCCAGGTCGAAGTGTCCGCACGGACCTGGTCTTCCTGTGCCCAGATATCGGACACGATCTGGTCCTGCGGCATATCGCGGCCATAGGCGCCGGTTCCGGCCATGCCGGTCATGAAGCCAAGGTTTCCCGACATCGACCCCGCAACGTTCATTTCCAGAAGGTCCGCAGCCTCGATCATCCGGCGGATAAGCCCCACTTTGGGATCACGCGCCGCGGCGGCGTCATCTGCAGCAACCTGGGCGGCCTCTTCGGCCTTGGAATCGAGGAACGCCCTGCGCGCCTCGATTTCCAGCCCAACGATGCGCTGGCCCAGGTCTGAGGCAAAAAATGCTTCGATCTCGGTCAGGACAGCAGGGTCGTCACCCAAAGCCCCTTTCAGGGCAGCATCGAACTTGCCGCGAAGACGCGCCACATCATAGATGTCCGAAACCGCTTGCCGCCATTCAGCGCCCCCGCCGGACGGAAACATATCCGCTTCGAGCGTGTCGCCATATGAAAGGCCCTCTTCGCGCAGAACGCTGAACAGCGCGTCTAGCTGCATGACTTCACCCAGACGGTCGACCGAGGCTTCGTTCTGGGTCTGGTCGACCGCGGTTTCCGCGACAACCGGCGGGGCAAGGCCGACGAGAGCAATGAAAGCAAGGCGAGACAGGAACATCGAAAGCCTTTTGGTGACGAGCGGCCCGCTTATGACCGTTTCCTGAGAGGTAGCCCTTTCGCCCGGTTTTGCCAAGCCAGGTCACCTGCAACTGACCGTGATCCGGCCAACGCCGCAAGCCCCGCCATTTCTGCCGATTGCCCCTTGCGAATTGTCCCGCGCCCGGCTATCCACCCGCCCCATAGACGACCCCTGAAGCGCGGAGAGGTGACGGAGTGGTCGATCGTGGCGGTCTCGAAAACCGTTGTAGGTTTGCGCCTACCGTGGGTTCGAATCCCACCCTCTCCGCCAACACAGCTATGTTCGCAATTCTTACATAGCGGGGCGACTCTGCGCAGACGACGAACTGCGCTTTGGCGCCTCGCGCTTCGTCTGGGATAGGGCCAGTCCAGCTGCATGACCCGCCCCCCGTTCGTCCCTCGTTCATAGCGAGAGTGCTTGGGGTTGAGAATTGTCGGTTTCAGGTGTGGCAAGCGCGCCGTGCGCAGAGCCCACAGATTGCAGAAGCGCCCGGCGCGCTTCTGCCGGGGTTTTGATGCCTAGCGACGAATACGGCCTGATGTTCTTGTAGTCGTAGCGCCAGAGGGCCAGCGAGCGGCGGGCATCGACCAGGCCGTCGAATATCTCCTCGTTGAGGCATTTGTCACGCAGGCTACCGTTGAAGCTCTCGATGTCGCCATTCTGCCGTGGCTTGCCCGGGTCGATGCAATGCCACTCGACCTAGTTGTCGTTCGCCCACTGCGTCCCGCCGTTGCATCAGCGTCGTCAGAGCTTACCCAGCAGGTCTTTCAGAACATCACTGTCCAGCATGGCGTCCGCCATCAGGCGCTTCAGCTTGGCGTTCTCGTCCTCAAGCTGATTCAGTCGCGCGGCATCGGACAGTTTCATCCCGCCATACTTGGCCTGAAGCTTGTAGAACGTCGCAGGTATGAGACCATGCTTGCGGCACAGCTCAGCCGTCGGCAAACCCGCCTCCTGCTTTTTGATCATCCCGATAATCTGCGCCTCGATGAAACGGCTTTTCCTTTTCTCGCCTGCTCCTTCAGGTTGGGCAGACGCTACTTCACAGCGAGAAAGCTTCCGTTTGGGGGGCAGGTCACGGGCCATACCGGATCGCGTCAATCTACGATCAGATCGCGCCAAAAGCAAAGTCGGCGACTGAATGGGCGTCGTGGCCGAGCCTCAGAGAGGGCTGGACGGCAGTCCTGCTCTCTCTGCCATCTCCGCCAAGACTTTGCGATGTTCCAACCACCGCCTCTGGATTGAGAGCCAGGACGCAACGATAAGACTGCCAAAGAGGATGCGCTTGCAGCAAAAGGACAAAATCGGCATGGAAGGGCTGCACGTCGATATGCAAGCTATGCGCAAAGCCGCCGAAAATCCCAGCATTGAATGCCCAGTTGATACCAACACAATCCTTGACTTCCGATATAGACCCGAAACTATGATCTAGTTCGAAGCGGAGGTTGCAATGGCTGGAATCGCTCTTGACCAGGTGTCGAAGAAGTTCGGCTTGGTAGAGGTCATCCGTGACCTGAGTCTCGAAATCCTGGAAGGCGAGTTCGTGGTTTTTCTGGGCCCGTCCGGCTCGGGCAAAACGACGCTGCTGCGGATGATTGCCGGGCTGGAAAGCATCGACTCTGGCGCGCTGATGATCAACGGCGTTCGATCTGAAGGTCTGGCGCCGGGCCAGCGCAATCTGGCAATGGTGTTCCAGAATTACGCGCTTTACCCGCACATGACGGTGGCCGAGAACATGGCCTTCGGGCTTAAGAACATTGGTCTTCCCGCCGGTCAGATCAAAGCTCGGGTGGCCGAAGCTGCCCGGATGCTTGAAATGGAAAAGCTGCTTGCCCGACGCCCGGCAGAGCTGTCCGGCGGTCAGCGCCAGCGCGTCGCCATCGGGCGGGCCATCGTTAAGGAACCGAAGGCCTTCCTGTTCGATGAACCGCTTTCGAACCTTGACGCGGCACTGCGCGTGCGGACCCGGGTGGAACTTGCTGAACTTCACCAGCGGCTGGGCTCGACGATGATCTACGTCACCCACGACCAGACCGAGGCAATGACGCTGGCCGACCGGATTGTCATCTTGAATAACTGCCGGATCGAACAGGTGGGCACCCCGATCGAGGTCTATACCCGCCCGGCCTCGCGTTTTGTTGCGGGCTTCGTCGGATCGCCGTCGATGAACTTTCTGCCGGTCACACTGACCGGCAACGGCGACAGGGTTGCAGCCCGACTGGGCGATGGGGCGGTCGTGCCCCTGCTCTCGGCCCCCGCAGGCGAAGGACCGTGGGAGCTGGGCATTCGGCCCGAAGCTTTGACTGTGGTTTCAGAGGGGCTGACCAGGGCGACGGCGACGGTGGTGGAACGGCTGGGGGATCGGACGCTGGTCTATGCCAAGTTGTCGGACGGCACACAGGTGATCGCGCAGGACAGCGGCAAATCTGCGGTCAAGGCCGGGGACAGCATCAGCCTGGGTTTCGATACCTCCGAGCTGCATCTTTTCGACGGGCAAGGCCGGGCAGTGCTGGTTTAACTCCGGCTCAGCCCTTGATCCCGGCCGAAAGCGTGATCGCCTCGGTCACCTTGCGCTGGAACATTAGGTAGGCAACCGCCACTGGCAGACCGGCTAGCACCGCCGCCGCAAGCTGCCGCGCATAGTAGACCCCGAAGGCGTCGTTCACCTGGGTGATCCCCACCGGCATTGTCATCATCTCGGTCTTGGTCACCGACAGGAATGGCCAGAGGAAGGCATTCCAGGTCCAGATGAAGGTCACGATGGATAGGGCCGTCGTGACACCCCAGTTCATCGGCAGGTAGATCTTGAAGAGGATCCCAAACTCGCCCGCGTTGTCCATCACGGCCGCCTCGCGGAAGTCCTTGGGGACCTGGTCGAAAAACTGTTTGTAGACGATGATGATCACCGGATGGATCAGCTGCGGCAGCATGATCCCCGCCCAGGTGTTGATCAGCCCCAGCTGCGACACCAGCACGAAGTGGTTGATGATCAGGGCCTGGGTCGGAACCATGAAGCTGGCGAGGATCAACCACCACAGCGCCTTGCGGCCGGGGAATTGGAGTTGTGACAGGGCGTAACCGCAGAGCATAGAGGTGACGATGGTGATCACAGTCACCCCGACCGCCACTGCAACCGAGTTCAGATACCAACTGCCGATCTGTGACGTGGTAAGCGCGGTCAGATAGTGATCGAAGGTCAGGTTCTCGGGCCAAAGCTCGATGAAGGGTCGGACGACCTCATCCTCGGGTTTCAGCGAGGAGATCACGCCCCAATAGAGTGGGAAGGCCCAAAGAAGCGCGGCCAGCACGGTCAGGAAGGTAATCAGACCACCCCAGAGATTCACGGTCTGGATGCCCGGTCTCGTCATTTGCGGCCCCCTGCCAGTCGCAGAAGCTGGAACTGCAGCACCGAAACGACGACGACCAGCACGAAAAGCGTGACAGCCACCGCAGCGGCGCGGCCACCCTGGTCCTGCTGAAAGGCGCGTTGGAAGACGTAGTAGACGAGGACCATGTTGTCGTTCGGCCTGCCACCCACTGAAAACAGGTAGACCTGATCGAAGATCTTCAACTGGGCGATCAGCTGGATGGTGAAGACAAGACTGGTCACGGGCCAGAGCAGCGGCCAGGTGATCCGCCGGAACGTTGTCCAGCGCCCGGCATTGTCCAGGGAAGCGGCCTCGTAAATCTCCACCGGAATGGCGCGAAGGCCGGCGAGGAACAGAAGGATCGAGAAACCCGCGGTCCACCAGATCGTCACGACTGCGACGGCGGGCATGAACCATGTGCGGGTCTTCATGATCGGGATGCGGTCCATGCCGAAAAGGTCAAGGATATGCATCAGAATGCCGAACTGGAAGTTCAGTACCCAGTCCCAGATCAGATAGACGACCGAAACGGGAAGGATGTAGGGCAGGAAGAAGAGCGCGAGGATGGCAGATTGCAACCGCCCTTTCAGGCGCGAGATTCCAAGTCCGATGAGAAGTGCGACGACAGTGCCGGGCAAAACTGTAAGTAGAACAAAATAGGCTGTGTTCCAAGCGGCAGTGCGGAAGCGGGGATCCTTGGGTAGTCTTTCGTAGTTCTCGGTGCCGACCCAGTCTCCGCTTCCGATCAAGGGCGCGTCGGTGAAGGAAATCCCGAACATCTGGATCGTGGGCCAGACGAAGACCAAGAGGTAGATCGCAAGGAAAGGCGCCACCAGAACGGCGGCAACGAAGGCATCCTTGCGGCGATTGGTCAGCATTGGCCGTGTTCCCGAATGTTTCGGGCCGCCCAAAGTTGCTCGGCGGCCCGGTCAGTTTGTCAGGTCAAAGAGCGTTCAACTCTTCCTTGATGGATTTCACGGCTTCCGCCGGGTCCATTTCGCCGTTCAGGGTCGGCACGAAGTAGGTCGACATCACGTCGAAGATCGGCCCGGCCACGCCGGCAAGCGGCGACTTGGGATCGAAGATCATGTTCGCCGTCAGCGAGGAGTAGGTGGCATTGGGCTCCATCGCCTTGTATTCGGCCGAGGCGGTCACCGGGCCATAGGCCGGGATGTGACCGGCTGTTGCCCAGAAGAGCGAGTTCTTCTCGATCCACGAAATCACCGTCAACACGGCGGCTCGCTTCTCGGGCGTCATTTCCTTGCCCTGGTTTGCCGGGATCGCGAAGCTGTGGCTGTCGGCATAGGTCGCAGGCTTGTCGAAGATCACCGGCAGTTCGACTGCGCCCCAGTTGAACAGCTTTCCTTGGGCGTTGAGGTCGGTCATCGTGGGCACTTCCCAGACACCATTGATCATCATCGCCGCCTCACCGCTTGTGAAAAGCGCGACGGTGGCAGGATAATCGGTGTAGGTCGATTGCAGGCCTGCAGTCGTCCATTCCGCCAGAACGCCCAGCGCATTGGCCAGCTTTTCGCCATTGTCCCCGGCGAGGAACTCGCCGTCGGTCATCAGTTCGCCGTTCTGCTGGCCCATAAGCGAGTAGATCGTGCGGAACATGAAGTTGCCGTCCGCTGTGACGCTACCCAGCGGGAACTGGACGCCTGCGTCCTTCAGCGCCTGCAGCGTGGCGGTAAAGCCCTCGCGGCTGTCGAGCCCCTTGGGTTTGCCGCTTTCATCCAGCAGTCCGGCTTTTTCAAGAATATCCTTGTTGTAGTAAAGGACAATCGGATGGGTATCGAGCGGCACCGCATACTGCTTGCCGTCGATGGTCACCGCGTCCCAGGTCGCCGGGGCGAAGCCCAGTCGTCAGCGGTGATTTCCTGCAGCACGCCTTGTTTGACGGCCAGCGGGATGCGGCTGGCGTGGTAGGTCATGACGTCCGGCGCCTCTCCCACGGCGGCGGAAGTCTGGACCTTGGCATAGAACGGGGTGCCCCATTCCAGCGTGGTCGCGTCGATCTTGACCTGACCAGAATGCGCGGCGTTGAAGTCGTCGATGAGCTTCTTCATCCGCACGCCGTCACCGCCGCTCAGGAAATCCCACCAGACGACGGTCTCTTCCGCCCGTGCTACCCCGGCAAAACCGATGGTTGCAACGATGGCGGCCTTCAGCACTCCACTTATGGTCATCTTTTCCTCCCTCATGTCGGCGTGGTTCGCCGCGTCTGCGGGGAAAAGCGTATCGCCTTTCCCGATTCGATCAATGAAAACCTGATACGTATCCGAAACCCAGATACTAAAGGCCGACCCGGATCATCGAATAGGAATGCGGCTGCAGGGTCAGCCTGACGCCCTTGCCCTCCAGCTTTGCCCCGCTGCCTTTCTGCGGGGCCACGTTGTCGGGGTTGGCCTTCGAGTTGCGCGCCTCAAGATCGGCGTGTTTGATCAGCGTGTGTTCAACGGTCTTGGCGTTGAATCCATCCAGCGCGAGGTCGACCTCCATCGTCTCGGTGCCAGAGCGGTTGATGGCGAAGAAGGTCAGCGTCCCGGCGTCGTCATCCCGGACACCGGCGATGTCCAGCCACGGGACACCCGCCGCTGCATCGGCGTCGTAGCTGGGCACTTCGACCGCCAACTGCATTGCCGTGCCGCGCCCGTGCTTCGAGGCGAAAAGGAACGGCCAGTAGATCGTCTGCCGCCAGGCCGCCCCGCCGGGTTCGGTCATGATCGGCGCGATCACGTTTACCAGCTGGGCGATGCAGGCGATCTTCACCACATCGGCGCGGCGGATGAAGGTGTTCAGGATGCAGCCGACCTGCAGGACATCCTCGAAATTGTACTGGTCTTCAAGCAGCACCGGTGCTTCCGGCCAGTCCCAGGTCCGCATCCGCTCGGCGTCCGCCTTGCGCTCGTGATACCAGACGTTCCATTCGTCGAAGGAAATCGTCACCTTCCGCTTCGACCGTTTCTTGGCCTTTACATAGTCGATGATGCCCGACACGGTGCCGATGTAATTGTCCAACTTCTGTGGCAAGGCGAGGAATTCGTTGGAGTTCTTCTCGTAGTTCTCGAAGTACATGTGCAGGCTGATGTGGTCGACCTGGTCGTAGGTCTCTTCCAGCACGGTCGCTTCCCATTGCGGGTAGGTTGGCATGTTGGAATGCGAAGATCCGCAGACGACAAGCTCCAGCGTCGGGTCAAGACCGCGCAGCGCCTTGGCGGTTTCCAATGCGTCCCGCCCTTGTGGTTGACGTATTCGACAAAGGCCCGCGCCTCGTCCAGACCGCGCGACCCGAGGTTGACGGCCAGCATCATCTCGGTCCCGGCCTTTTCGGCCCAGTCGGCGAATTCGTGGATGCCGACCTGGTTGGTCTCGGTCGTGCGCCAGGCAAGGTCCAGCCGCTTCGGGCGCTGGTCCTTCGGGCCGATGCCATCTTCCCAGTTGTAGGCCGAAACGAAGTTGCCGCCTGGATAACGGCAGATGGGGGTATCCAGCGCGCGCACCAGATCGATCACGTCGCGACGCATCCCTTCGGCGTCCGCAGTCGGGTGACCGGGCTCGTAGATCCCGGTGTAGACCGCACGCCCAAGATGTTCGAGGAACGAGCCGTAAAGTCGCTTGTCGATATCAGCAATCGCATAGGCGCTGTGCGCCGTGACCCTGGCCTTCATCACTCCCCTCCCCTTCGCATCGTACGAATCCGAACTTCCGGTTCATACCAGATTTCTTGGTATAGTTCGCGAAGTGGGGGGGCTTGGTCAAGCGGAAAAGAAGGAACCGTCAGGAGCGGATCAACCGCAGGGTGATATCCTGATCGTGGTTGCCGAACCCGCGCCCGAAAACATTCATGCCGCCCGGGTGCCGAGCATCTTCTTTCACCCCGATGCGGACCCGGATCGACCGATGCTCATTCAAGGCAAGGTCCCCGAGGCAGCAGGCAGAAAGATTGGTGCCGTCCAGGAACGTTCCATCTGCAGTGACTTTCCAGCGTTTCAGATCGCCATACTGCGAACCAGCCAGCTTCCACCAGTCGGGGGTGAACTTGCCGCGCTTGTCGCCAAAATCCCCCGGCGACGTCCAGGTGCCGATTTCGTGCCCGTTGATCGCGACCGTGATATCTGACGGCCAGTCCTTTGACGTTCCGGGCACCTCGGACGACAATTCCATCGTGAGTTCAAGTGCCTGAATGGAAGTCCCAGCAAGCTTCGCGTTGTTTGGAAACTGATATTCGACGAAGCCGTGATTGAACCACAGCAGTCCTGCCCGCATCCTGTCGGGGTCCAGGAAGGTGTCTGGCACATCAAGAAGACCGATGATCCCTTCCGGAGAACAGAGGCCACAGGGCGCGCTGACCTCGCATCGGGTGTAAAGCCCGATTGGCATCGACACTTCGATTGCGTTCGAATTCTGCGCGGGGGTCGGGTCCTTGAAGGCGATAAGCAGTTCGGTGAAGGTCGAATTGCAGATCTTCTGGCTACCCTTGCGCCCCTTCTCCGACCTGGTTTGCACCAGCCCCGCATCCACGAGGATCTGGATGTTGGACGATACCGTCGATTGCGGCAGGTCCAGCTCGTCCGCCACCTGGTTCACGTTTCGCCGGCCCTGGCGTGTCAAGTGCTCCAGG
>WOUW01000011.1 GCA_009773055.1 Paracoccaceae bacterium | reverse complement strand
CCCTGGACGACGCGATGGACAAAGTCTTCACCGTCCGATCGAACGACGCCGAGGACCGCTTTCTGGGCTCCGCTTTCCTTTGGGCGGACGGCACCGTCGCAGTGACCAACGCCCATGTGGTAGGCACCGCCGAGGAAGTCCGCCTGATCGACCGCAACGGGACCGACACGACCGCCCTCGTCATCGCCCGCGACCCGGTTCGTGACGTGGCCATCCTCTCTATCCCCGAGGGCACCGAAGGACTGCAACTCGCCTTCAACGCCCCTGACCTCGGCGGCGAAGTCTTCGCCCTTGGTGCCCCCCTCGGGATCGAATTCACCCTGACCGAGGGCCGCATCTCCTCCCTCGCGCGCCAAGTCGACATTGCGGTCCCGATGCTGATGCTGCAACACGACGCCGCCGTGAACCCCGGCTCCTCTGGCGGCCCGCTGGTCGACGCCGAAGGCTTCCTCGTCGGCATGAACTCCCAGATTGCCGATGGCAGCCGGATGTTCGTCGGCATCGCCTACGCCATTCCCGCCAGCGAGCTTCAGCGAATCGTCACCGGCCTGATCGAGGAAAGCCTTCCGCCCGTCCCGACCCTCGGCCTCACTGCCCGCCCGGTCGACCGCCAGATCGCCGAGACCCTCGGCACCGAGCCCCGAGGCCTCCTGATAGACGCCGTCGCCTCCGGCAGCCTTGCAGAAATCGCAGGCCTCAAGCCCGGCGACATCATCACGCAAGCCTCGGGCACCAACCTCACCCAGCCGGGGGACTTCGCCTTCGCCATCGAATCCGCCAGCACCGACGGCCGGGCCATCCTGACCATCCGTCGCGCCGGTCACGAAGCAACCCTGACCCTCGCCTTCACCGAAGCCGAGGAAACCGGCGTTCGCACCCGCCAGGCCCCCCGCCTCCTCACCCCCACCACGGTCGCCGCCTACAGCCTCACCGAACTTGGCGTTACGCTCGACGCCCAGGGCACCGTCACCGCACTGACCGACAACTCCCCCGCTCTTCTCGTCGGGCTGGCGAAAGGCGACCGCATCCTCGCCATCAACGGCGCCCCGCAGGATCTTGCCACCTACCAACTCACCGCCCCCGTCCTCCTCCTCCTTGAGGCTCCCGGCGGTGCGACCCGGCACATAAGGCTCGACCCTTGGAACGCCCCCGACGGTGTCCGCCCGGTCGGTGGGGCAAATGTGCTTGACCCCGACGTGGTCGTGTTTTGAATGGACCTGACATGGACCGCATCCTGATCATCGAGGACGACCCCGAGACCGCCGCCGCCGTCCGCGCCGAGGCCGAGGCGCTGGGTTGCGCCACCGACCACCGCGACACGCTTGATAGCGGCATCGAGGCCGCCACGACCGACCAATACAAGGTCATCGTCCTCGACCGGATGCTCCCAGGCGGCGACGGGGTGGACGCGATGGCGCGCATCCGCGCTGGCGGCTCCACTGCGCTGATCCTCATCCTTTCCGCACTTGGCCGTGCAGCAAACCGCGTGGAGGGTCTGGAGAAGGGGGCCGACGACTACCTTCCAAAGCCCTTCGAACCCGCAGAGCTCCGCGCCCGCCTCCGCGCGCTCCTCCGCCGGGGCACGATCCAAGTCCTCGACAACGACCTCCTCGCCTTCGGCGACGTCGAAATCCGCCTCAAGGCCCGGACCGTCCACGTCAAACGCACCCACGTCCCCACCAGCCCCAAGGAATTCGAGCTGATCACCTATTTCGCCCGCAACGCAGGCCAGGTCGTCACCCGGATGCAGCTCCTCGAAAACGTCTGGAACCTGCACTTCGACCCTGGCACCAATGTCGTGGACGTCCACGTCGGCCGCCTGCGCCGCAAGCTTGAGGACGCAGGAAGCGTGGCGATCCAGACTGCGCGGGGCGAGGGCTACATCTTCGTCCCCCTCCCGGCCCCGGCGTGACGCAAGCGAAACCCTTCGCCGCAAGGGCCACCCTGCGCCTCGCCGCCGCGATGGCGCTTGCGGTCACGCTCCTCTCCCTCGGCGCAATGGCGCTGCAATACCGGCTGGTCGAAACCCGCCTGATGGCCGCCCAACAAAGCCTCCTCACCGCCGACCTTGACGGCCTCGCCGCCCTTTATGACCAGCGCCGGATCATCGCGCTGCGCCAAGCCATCGACTACCGCGCCACAGCCGCCACGGGGGACGAAATGCTCCTCCTGATGGACCGCAACGGCGCAACTCTTGCCGGAACTCGGCCAGACTGGCCCGCTGATCTCGCCCCCGCAGGCGACAGTTTCACCAGCGCCGGTGCCGTGACCTTCGCCGAGGGCCAAACCCGCTGGCTCGCCGTCGCCCGAAATCTCCCCGGCGGTTTCCCCCTTCTCGTCGCCCGCAGCCTTCAACCCGTCGACGACACCCTCGCCGCCCTCCGCCGCGGGATGCTCGCCCTCCTCGCCGCCGTCCTGGTCGCAGGCGGCCTTGTCGGCTGGCTCGCCGCCCGTTCGGTCATGGCCCGGATCAACCGCATCAACACCCTCGCCGACCGCGTGGCCGAAGGCCAACTCGACGCCCGCCTCCCCGGCCCGCGCAGCGACGACGAATTCGGCCTCCTCGAAACCCATGTCCACGCCATGCTTGACCGGATCGAGAACCTCAACCGCGCCACCCATCGGCTTTCCGACACCATCGCCCACGAACTGCGCACCCCCCTGAACCGGATGCTCCAGAAACTCTCGAAGATCGTAGGCCAGGACGACCTCACCGCCGACCTCAAGGCCGAGATGCGCCAGGCGATCCGCATGTTCGACAGCCTGCTCGACATCAGCCGCGCCGAGGCCGATCAGGGCACAGGCGGCGGCCTTGTCCCCGTCGACCTCTCCGCCACCGCAGCCGAGGTCTGGGACCTCTACGACCCCCTCGCCGAAGACAAGGGCCTCATCACCGAAGCCGCAATCACCCCCGGCCTTACCATCCTCGGCGACCGCAACCTGATCGCCCAGGTCCTCTCCAACCTCCTCGACAACGCGATCAAATACTGCGCTGCGGGAGACCGCCTGACCCTGCACCTCACACCCGACGCCGACCGTATCCTTATGCGCGTCGCCGACACCGGCCCCGGCCTCCCCGACGACCTGAAAGCCGAGGCCTTCGACCGCTTCACCCGCGCCGAACGTGACCGGGCCACCCCCGGCCACGGCCTCGGCCTCGCCCTCGTCCGGGCCATCGCCGCCCGCCACGGGGCACGCCTTTCTCTTCCGCCCACCGAAAAGGGTTTCGCGCTTGAAATCCGCTGGCCAAGGCTGCAGCAATCGGCGTGACCCGAACCCGGACCCCAGATGCGCCGCGCCCTCCTTACCCTTCTCATCCTCCTCGGCTGCGCGCCCTGGAACCAGCCGCAAAACCAGCCCCTGCAGGGCGAGAACGCCCCCCTCAACGACCCCGCACCCGGGGACGGTGAGCTTTACATCGGCCTCGCCTTTTCCGGCGGCGGCATGCGCGCCACCGCCTTCGCTTACGGGATGCTGCAGGAGCTGCAGGCCGCAGACACCGGCACCCCGAACGGCCTTCTCGACAACGTCCACCTCGTCTCCGGCGTCTCCGGCGGCTCGGTGATGGCCGCGCAACTCGGCCTCAAAGGCCCGCAAGGGATGCAAGGTTTCCGCGAGCAATTCCTCATCACCGACGCCGAACGCTACATGACCACCTCCGGCTTCAACCCCCTGACCATCGCCAAAGGCATCGCCGGGGGCGTCAACGGCCGAGACACCTTCGGCCGCACTCTCGACGAAACCCTCTTCCACGGTGCCACCTTCGCCGACCTCCGCCGCTCCGGCATCAAGACCTGGATCAACGCCACCGACATGGCGAACAACACGCCCTTCCTCTTCAGCCCCGAAACCTTCGACGCCCTCTGCTCCGACCTCTCCAGCATCAAACTCTCCGAAGCCGTCGCCGCCTCTGCCGCCTTCCCGCTGGTCTTCACCCCCATCGTGCTGCAGGCCCATCAAGGCAAATGCACCTACAGCGAGCCCGACTGGCTGACCGCCGCCCGCTACAACCCCGAAGCCACCGCCGCCATGCGCGCCCATGCCCGCGCGCTGGAAAGCTACACCAACCCCGAGGAGGTGAAATTCGTCAAACTCCTCGACGGCGGCATCACCGACAACTTCGGCACCACGGGCCTCGCCGTCGAACGCGCCCGCGCCCAGGTCCCCTACGCGCCACTGACTGCTCAGGAAGCCGTCAAGCTGAGGCGCATGCTCTTCCTCGTCGCCAACGCGGGTGTCGACAAGGACTACGATTGGACGCAAAAGGTCCAGGGTCCCGGAGGCGTCAATCTCGCCATGTCCATCGCCACCTCCGCCATGTCCGCCGCCTCCCGCTCCGGCTACGATTCCATGCGGGGCGAATTGCGCCTGTGGGAAACCGAACTCATCGAATGGCGCTGCGACTTGCCTTTGTCCGAGGTCCGCAAGCTGCGCGGCACGACCGATGGCTGGGACTGCAAGGACGTGAAGCTTTTCGTCGGCGAAGCCTCCTTCGCCTCGCTCCCCACCGACCTCCGCGACCAGCTTGACGCCGTGCCCACCCGCCTGAAACTGCCCGAAGCGCAGGTTGACATGGTCATCGCCGCCGGTCGCCAGGCCACGAGGCTGACCCCCGAATTCAACGGCTTCCTCGCATCGCTGAACGGCAACGACGTCGACGCCCGCATTCAGGACGGCATCGCCGCCGGTGGCCGCCGCGTAACACCCCTGAACTGATCGCGCGACCGCCTGATCATCCACCCCAACGGCAGACCCAAGCACCTTCCCTTCCCCGCGTGGGGAGGGGATGGCGGAGGGGGCACCCCGCCAGCATGATCGGATGACAAAATCCGTCACCCGCGCAGAGCCCCTTGTTCCGTGCCGAGCGCCGGGTAATCTGCCCGCATCATGCGCATGAGCCTTTTCTCACTCGCGATTTCCCTGACCTGCCTTGTCCCGGCCCAGGCCGAGATCCGTGCAGTGATCGTTGGCGTCTCGGACTACCTCACCCTCGACGCCGACCTGAAAGGTCCGTCGAACGACGCCCGCCTGATGGCCGAAACCCTCATCGCCCGCGGCGTCAGCCCTGTGCTGATCACCGTCCTCACTTCAGATCCCACCGGCCTGCCTGCAGGGACCGCCACCGGCCAACCCACACGCGCCGCAATCCTTGCCGCTCTCGACGCCGTCGCCAAAGCCTCCACCGCAGGCGACACCGTTGTCTTCACCTTCTCCGGCCACGGCGCACAGGCCCCGGACCTGTCGGGCGACGAAGGCGGCGGCTATGACGAGCTTTTTCTTCCTGCCGACGCCGCAGGCTGGAAGGGTGCCATCGGTGCGGTGGAAAACGCCATCACAGATGACGACCTGCAAGCCTGGGCGCGGACCACCCTCGCCAAAGGCGTCCAGGTCGTCGGCCTGATCGACGCCTGTTTCTCGGCCACCGGTTTCCGCGCCGTCGGCGGCCAGGGGGTCGCCCGCGTGATCGACGAAGCGATCCTCGGTATCCCGGACGATGTGGTCCCGGTGCAAGGCCCCCAGGCCCCGCCTCTGACCGGAGACTTCGTCTTCCTCTACTCCTCGCAGTCCGACCAGCGCTCTTTCGAATATCCGATGGCGGACGGAACCTGGCACGGCGAGTTCACCCTGCGACTTGCACAAACCCTGCGCGAGGCCACGGACGCCAGCTGGGCACAAGTCCTCGCCGCCACCACCGAGGCGATGGTGCAGGGCCCCGCCCGCCAGATGCCCGACGGCGAAGGCCCGCTCCTCGACGCCCGCGTCTTCGGTCAGGGCAGCACCACTCAACGCTTTGCCATCGAACGGGGCAAACTCGCCGCCGGTCTCCTCGATGGCCTCGCCGAAGGCGCGGAACTTGCCCTCTACGCCACCCCCACCGGCAGCGACCCCCTCGCCAACGTCACCCTAGCCAAAGTCACCGCCCGCGAGGCGACTTTCGCCACTCCTGCCCCCAAAGACGCCTCGTGGGCCGAGCTTACCGCTTCCCCGCCCCCGGCACCCCTAACCCTCGCCGCCCCCGTCCTTGCCGATCCCTCCGACACCCGCAATTACCGGCAATGGATCGAGGCTCTCCCGCGACCCGATCCAAACCCTGATCTGGTTCCGATCCTCACCGAAGGCATTATCGCGCTGGCCAACGCCGACGGTGTCCTTGACCCCGCAGGCCCTGGTTCGACGCCCCGGATCATCCGTGAGCCCGGCGAAACCAAAGCCCAGGCCGTGGACCGCGTGCTGGAACAGGCAGCCCATGGCCTCCGCCTCCGTGAGGTCCTTGCGGGGGCCACGGGCCGAAGTTTGACCGGCAAGGTCCCGCTTGACGCCCGTATCGCCATCCGCGCGGCCAACGGCGACTGCGACAATCCCGGCCCAGTTGCGCCCTTCGACGCCGACATGGGCGTTGCCGCCTGCGACCAGCTCTGGCTCACCATCACCAATGCCTCCGGCAGCGCGCAGGACATCTCGGTCCTTTACTTCACCGCCGATTTTCGCGTGCAGCCGATCTGGCCCGCCCAGAACCTCTCGAACCGCCTTGCTCCCGGCGAAAGCACTCGGGTCGGTCTCATGATCGAACCCGACAGTAAGCAAGGGCAAGAAGAGATATGGCTTCTCGCCGTTCCCGCTGCTCCCGATGCCCCCCGCGTCGACCTGACCCGCCTTGCCTCGACCGACACCACCCGCGCCACGCCACCCGACCCGATGACCGCATGGCTGGAAACGCGTCTCGACCCTGACGCCACGTCCCGCGGCTTCAGCCTCAAACCCGCACCGCTTGCGATGCTCCGCAGGATCATCCGCCTGACCCCCGGGGGCCAAGCCCCCACACCGATGGAGAACTGAATGTCCCGGCTCCTGCCCGCCCTGCTCGCCATGCTCGTCGCCACGCCCCTGATGTCCGAGACGCCCCAATTCTCCGCCTCCGATCCCGTTACCTCCTCGCCCTTTGCCTATGCCAAATCCGGTGCCAAGGCCGAACGCGCGAAGTCATCGGATCAGGCCGGGGCCAAGGTCATTGGTGGCGAGGTCGCGGCAGACGGTGCCTGGCCCTGGCAAGTGGCGCTTCTCGTGGGCGGTGCCCCGGTCAGCACCGATGCCCAGTTCTGCGGCGGGTCGATGGTGATGGACCGCTGGGTCTTGACCGCCGCCCATTGCGTGCACATGCCGCAGGAAGACGGCAGCTTTGCCGACATCGCCCCGCAAGATGTCTCGATCCTCGTCGGGACCAACACTCTGACCCCGGGCTCGGGCGACCTGATCCCGGTTCAGGCCGTCTTCCGCCACCCGTCCTACACCGGCACCCAGTTCGACTTCGATATCGCGCTCATCAAGCTCGCGCGCGCTCCGCAAGTGCCGTACCAGACAGTCGAAGTCCCCGATGCCGAATACGGCGACCTTCTGAACCAGCAGGGCGTCACCACCATCGTCACCGGCTGGGGCCTGCAGGAAGGTGCCAACCCCTCGCCCGAACTCCGCCAGGCGCAGATCCAGGTTCTGGATCGTGAGCTTTGCAACACCTCGATGATGGAGGCCCGCGCCGAGGACGCGGCCGGTGGCTTCGGCTACGCCGTTCAGACCCTGGGCGTCCCCGAACAGGACGCCTACGCGATCTGGGACGACCTCATCGCCCGCGCCCCGAAACCCCTCAGCGGAAACATGATCTGCTCCGGCACCTTCGAGGGCGGCAAAACCTCCTGCAACGGTGATTCCGGCGGCCCGCTTGTCGTCCCGGTCGAGGGCGGCGGCTTCATCCAGGCCGGCATCGTCAGCTGGGGCCTCTCCGCCACCACCGGCCGCGGCTGCGAGGAGACGGCGCTCTTCTCGGCCTACACCAACATCTCGAAGTTCGTGCCCTGGCTGAATGAGACGATTGAGGCCAACCCGTAAGCCCCCCGGCCCACCTCAAGCGCCTCCCCTCCCCCTTCGTGGGGAGGGGATGGTGGTTGGGGAGACGCGCACCGCAGCCCCCGTCGGCAACCGCCTGACCTCCAACCTCGGCACCGCGACCGACACCTACACCTACCCCGCCAGCTCCAACCGCTGTCGTCCATCGCCCTCGCCGCGGGGGGCACGCGGGGCTTCACCTATGACGGTGAGGCGCGCCCGGACGGCCTTCCAGTGGAAGGACGTCAGCGCCGAACGCCCGAGCAAGCTTGCGAGGGCAGGCGATCCGCACTCTCACCTCGCCGACCCCGGTCACCATCCACTCGGTCTTCGACTCAGACGGCCGCCGGATCGCCGAGGACAACGAGACCTCCGGCGCGGTGATCCGCGAATATGTCTGGAACGGGTGGGACCCCGTCGCGGTGATCGAGGGCGGCGTTATCTCCTTCGTCCGCGCCGACCACATCGGTCGCCCCGTCTTCGCGACCAACGCCACCAGAGTCAAAGTCTGGACCGCCACCCCGGCCCTCGCAGGCGTGCTCGGGCGTTCGGGGGGATAACAGTCCACTGGACTGTTTTCTGATCCCCCTCACCCCTTCGGCGGCGTCCATACCTCCACCGGAGCCCTCCCCGCCAATCGCTTCCCCGGCCAATGGTTCCAGTCTGAGAGCGGCCTCCACCAGAACTGGATGCGCGACTACGACCCGACGACAGGGAGATACCTCCAGGCCGACCCGCTGGGACTGGTGGACGGAGCGTCTGTGTATGGGTATGTGAAGCAAAGTCCGATGCGGTTGACCGATCACAGTGGTCTATCGGTAGCGTATCCCGACTCTAGCTATCCAGGGTCGACCAGCGGTGCCTATGACGCAGAGTTGTGCAATGTCGCTGACGAAATCTGTAGGCTAATGTATGAGGAAGATGTCCCACCCAAAGCGGAAGGTGGATTCCCTGGTAAGCTGTGTCACTACCGATGCAATAGTAACGGAAAGTGGCACATTAGGAAACAACTCGGTACACAGCCCTGCAGGCCTTACATCACCCAACCTTATCCTCAACCAGAACCTGTTCCAGATTGGCAAGATAAGCTTCGTGGACTGACACCATTCATAGGGCCGTTCGCTCCTGGCTCTCGTCGTCCAAGCGGTGGCGGAAAAGGAGTTAGTCCAATTCCGCTTAATCCTATTTTGATAAGAAACTGAGGATCGCGATGCCGATACTAGACCGAGATATCTCCTTTGTACCTCCTGATTGCATTACCTTCAGCGACGCGGCGATGAAGCTAATTAACGATGGACTAAGTACAATGGTACAAAGTTCACAAGAGAAGAAATGGATTGCTGTGATGAATCTCGGTTTAGATGGCCCTTGGCTGGCTTTTGACTCGGTCGAAAACATCTCTATAGAGGGACGTCGAGCGTTAAAGAATGGAATTCTTGTCTCGATGCCCATTCGCCTTGAAGAGAAAGAAGTGTTGGACATTGACTGTCATGATCGAGAGTTCTTTTTTACCAATGTGGATATGGCTAAGCTGATTCCCGATCATGTTCGTTCGGCTTTCGGAGAGCGGTAGAGAAATTCTGCAACACAGCATCCTGTTACGAGTTGTAGCAACTGTCTTTCACAGTAGCGAGCTGTAGGGGGCGTGATTTCACGCACCACTTCTGACACCCCTGCCATTCCGACCGCCCTCTTGGCGCGTCACCGTTTCTGCCTCAACCCCTCCCCCAATTCCTAACGCTTCCCTAGCGCCCATACCCAACCCCTTGATTTCCTTGCGGCCCCCACCCTGCCCACGCGTGGGCAGACCTCACTCACACCCCCTCCCCATCCTCCCCGGCCCCGATTCCCCTGATCCGCGAATATGTCTGGAACGGCTGAGACCCGGTCGCGGTGATCGAAGGCGGCGTTATCTCCTTCGTCCGTGGCCTCTCACATCGGCCGCCCCGTGTTTGCGACGAACTCCACCGGAATGAAAGTCTGGACCGCCATCCCCGGCCCTCGCAGGCGTGCTCGGGCGTTCGGGGGGAAAACAGTCCACAGGACTGTTTTCTGATCCCCCTCACCCCTTCGGCGGCGTCCACACTTCCACCGGAGCGCTCCCCACCGCCCGCTTCCCCGGCCAGTGGTTCCAGAGCGAATCCGGCCTCCATCAGAACTGGATGCGCGACTACGACCCGACGACCGGGAGGTACCTCCAGGCTGATCCCCTCGGGCTGATCGATGGGGCCAGTGTGTATGGGTATGTGGGGCAGAGCCCGATGCGATCGATTGATCCAACCGGGCTTGTTGCAGGAATTATTCCAGCGGGCGGAGGGGCTTGGGCACTCTGCGTCGCAAATCCCATCGTCTGTGGTGCAGTGGTAGGTGGCGGGCTCATCCTTGCTGCGTATATCTATTGCCCAGATATGTTTGACTTAGACTTTGGCTGGCTTTTCCCGACGACACCTGGCCCAGGGCACAACGGAGGACCACCTCTTGATGATCCTACCCCGAGTCCAGGCAGTGGCTCCGGCTCGGGTGGTGGTGGGCCGGGATTTGGTGCCGGGGCCGCGCTTGGGGCAGGTGTAGGAGCGGGATGGACATCTGGTGACGGGAAGTCAGCTCAGAGATGGAAAGGCCAAATGGCGAGACGCGGTTGGACCGAGCAACAAATCTCTGAGGCCATTTCATCTGGCAAAAGCTACCCTGCACCTAACAACATTAATCCCGGAAATGGTGCAACGAGGTATGTCCATCCCCAAACGGGAAGATCAGTTGTGGTAGACAACAAGACCGGACAGATCATACACGTTGGAGGAGACGGATTTGCCTACTAGGACAGTATATGTTCAGCTACTTTACGAAGGTACAGATGTTTGGCGCCCGGTTAATGCAATAGACTTGGGTGGCGGAAGATTCACCCTAGTCGACGTCCCCGGGAATACTCGGATTGATGAGACCTGGGAGTTCTCACCGGGCGAAACGGTAGTTTGCGAACTATTGGCCGTTAGCAACGGAACCGAATTGGTAGCGGTTAGAAAAGCTAGCGATCAATAGGTTACACGGTCTTCCAGCTAACCGTAGCAAGCCGTAGGGCGTGTGACTTCGCGCACCAACTCCGACATCATCCCGGTCCAGACACACAATGGGCACAATGACTGCTTTGGCTCCACGCCTCGCCAATTCCTAACGCATCCCTAACGCCCACACCCAACTCCTTGATTTCCTTGCGGCCCCCACCCTGCCCACGCGTGGGCAGACCCTCAGATCCCCATCCCCACCTTCCGCCCCTCATGGAACGCATAGGCCGCCAGCCGGGGGGCCGCGCAGTCGCCCACCCGGTGCATCACCTTCCCCGGGATCACCTCCGGCAGCACATCGAACGCCCGGTTCGTCGTCGCCATCACCAGGGCCGAGGCCGCGATCACCTCCTCCTCCCCCGTCAGGAACGACCGCACCGTCACCCCGTTCCCATGCCAGCGGACCAGCCGATGCTCCGCCAGCATCCGCACCCCCAAGGCTCCCAGCCTCCGCCGCACCACCCCATCCGCCGCAGTCCGCGCCAGTTCTTTCCCGACAAAAGCCTCCGGCGTCACGATGGTCACACGCTTGCCCTGCTCGGCCAAGGCCCAGGCCGTCCCCACCCCCCGCCAGTTCCCACCCTCGTCATAGACCACCACCGCGTCCCCCAGCCGCGCCTGGCGCCGCAGCACCGCCTCCGGCGACCAGACGCCCCCCGCCTCGATCCCCGGCAGCGAGGCCTCCCCAGGCACCCAGCGCTGGAACCCGGACTCGTCAGGCAACGACCCCGTCGCCACCACCACGACCGCCGCCGGATGCGCCGCCGCCTCGCCTTCCTCCAGGAACGTGTTCAACCGCAGCCTCACCCCTAGGCGATCAAGCTGCCGCTCGTACCAATCCATCAGCTCCAGGATCTGCCCCCGCCGGGGCTGCATTCCGGCCAGCCGAAATTGCCCTCCTACCACCGGCGAAGCCTCAACGATCTCCACCCGATGCCCCCGCTCGGCCGCGACCCGGGCCGCCTCCAGCCCCGCAGGCCCGGCGCCCACGATGAGCACATCCTTCGGCTCCGGCGAGGCGACGAACCGATCCCCGCCCCACTCGAACTCCCGCCCGGCACTCGGATTGATCAGGCAGGAAATCCAGTAATCCCGCGACCGCCGTCCCCAGCACATCTGATTGCAGGAAATACACCCCCGCACATCGCTGGCACGCCCTTCCGCTACCTTCCGCGCCAGATGCGGGTCGGCGATCTGCCCCCGTACGATCGACACCAGGTCCGCCAGCCCCGAGGCAATGATCGCCTCGCCATTCTCCGGCGTCCTCACGCCCGCCTCGGACGTCACCACGGCGTGCTTCAACACCCCCTTCAACTGTTGGGTCAAAGGCGTCGTCAGCTTCTCGCCATGCGTGAAGGGCGGGATGATCGACTCGAACTCCAGATACGACCCGGCCCCGACGGTCACGTAGTCCACATGCCCCGTCCGGTCATGCAGATCGAGAATCTCCGTCAGCGCCTCGGCCCCCAAGGTTACCTCGTAGGCCTCGGAGTAGCTCACCGCCAACCCGACGACGAACTCCTCGCCGCAAGCCCGCCGCACCCGCTCGATCAACTCGCGCGAGAACCTTGTGCGCCCCTCCAGCGACCCACCCCACTGGTCCGTGCGCTGGTTCGACCAGGGCGTCCAGAACTGGTCCAGCAGCGAATGATAGGCCGCCCAGACCTCCACCCCCTGAAACCCCGACGCCTTGGCCCGCACCGCCGCCGCGACATGGGCGTCCAACAGCTCTTCCACTTCCGCCCCGGTCATCGCATGCGACCCGTCACTGTCGTGATAGGATGGCCCGCCGGACGGCGACCAATGCGGCGCAAAGCTCAGGTCGGAATCTCCATGCGCGCCAACATGGTAAAGCTGCTGGATGATCACCGCACCGGCAGCTTTCACCTCGTCGGTGATCACGCGAAACGCCGGAATCACCGCGTCATCGGAATGCAGGAAATTCCCCCGCGTCAGCACGCCCGTCCGGTGAACCGGCACAGGTTCCGCCACCACCATCGCTGCTCCGCCAAGAGCGCGTTCCAACAGATACTTCCCAAAGCGCGGGCCAGGCATCCCCTGGTCCGACATGTTCGCGGTATGCGCCCCGAACACGATCCGGTTGCGCAGCGTGTGATCGCGCAGTTTGAGTGGGGACATCAGGCGAGGATGCTGGGTCAGGCGGGCCTCCGTTTGCCCGCATGACAGCGTTCCTCGACACCTGTGTCAAGTTTTAGAGCGATGGATCGACCGGGACCAATTCCCCTCGATGGAATCTGGCCCGGCCCGACCGATGCGCTTATTCGGCGGCCAAGTCCCAGCCCGAGATCGCCTTGACCTCCAGGAACTCCTCGATGCCCCAGACGCCGCCTTCCCGCGCCCGCCCCGAGGCCTTGACCCCACCGAACGGAGCGCCCGCACCGCGAGACTTTCCGTTCATCTCGACCATCCCCGCCCGCAACTGGCGTGCCAGCCGGTTCCGCCGCGCACCGTCCTGCGACTGGACGTAGTTGGTCAGACCATAGGGCGTGTCGTTGGCGATCCGAACCGCCTCGGCCTCCGTCTCGAATGGGATCATGCACATCACCGGCCCGAAGATTTCTTCGCGCTCGATGGTCATGCCGGGCTTCACATCGGCAAAGATCGTGGGCCGCACGTAGAAGCCCTTGTTCATCCCCTCCGGCAGCCCCAGACCCCCGGCCACCAGTCGCGCGCCTTCGTCGATGCCCTTCTGGATGTAACCCTGGATCTGCTCCCACTGCCGCTTGTTCACCACCGGCCCGATATGCCCCCCGGGCGCGCTGGCAGGGCCGACCTTGATGCCGTTGGCGACCTCTGTCGCAATCTCCACTGCCCGGTCATAGAAGCTGCGCTCCACCAGCATCCGGCTTGGCGCGTTGCAGGACTGGCCCGAGTTGTTCATCATGTGCCGCACGCCACGCTCCACGGCGCGGGCATCGGCATCGGCAAAGACCAGGTTCGCCCCCTTGCCGCCCAGCTCTAACGTCACCCGCTTCAGCGTTTGCGCTGCCGCTGCCGAAATTGCCCGACCGGCCCGCGTGCTGCCAGTAAAGCTGATCATCTCGACATCCGGGTGGCTGGACAGCCGCGAGCCGACCCCGGCCCCATCGCCGTTCACCAGGTTGAAGACGCCCGGCGGAATCCCTGCGTCATGGCAGAATTCTGCAAAAAGCATGCTCGACAGCGGCGATTCCTCGGACGGTTTGAGCACAACAGTGCAACCCGCCAGCAGCGCCGGGATCACCTTCAGCGTCACCTGGTTCATCGGCCAGTTCCAGGGTGTGATCAGACCGACGACGCCAATAGGTTCCATCGCGATCATCGTGTCAGGCGCGTGGGGGCCCAAGGGCCGGATCCATTCCATGTGGTCGAAGGCCTTCAGGAAGTTCTTCAGATGCCAGGGCAGGCACTCTGCCTGATCGTCGCGGCTCATGTCGATGGGCGCGCCCATCTCGATGCTGATGGCTTGGGCCATCTCTTCCTTGCGCTTGTAGTATTGCGCAAGGATGCCCTCGAGCAGCTGCCGCCGCTCGGCAGGATCGGTTGCTGCCCACGCCGGAAACGCCGCCTTTGCGGTCGCCACGGCGGCATCGGTATCGGCTTCCGAGCCAAGCGAAATCACGGCGCAAGGCTCTTCGGTAGACGGGTCGATGACCGGGCAATCTTTCGCGACCAGAGGCGCGACCCAGGCCCCGTTGATGTAGAACTCACGCTTGGTGATCATGATGCTGTCGCCCTGTGCTGAAGGATTTGATCATATTCTGACAGGTGCGGGCCAATGCCACAAGGGCAACGGGCAATCCTTGCCAATTCCCTAACGCACACAACCAAGCCCTTGATTCAAAAAGGTTCCCGAAAGTGCCCACACGTGGCGGCTACTCCCCCGGCCCGACCAGTTGCCGCACCATCGTTGTCGATGAGGCGAATCCGAACAGGAACCGCAGCATGCCGATCTCCTCGGTTTTCGTCGGACGGAACCCCTGCCGCTCATACAAGGCCCGCGCCCGGACGTTGTTCTGGACCACATCCAGCCGGATCGACTCATACCCCCGCTCCGCCGCCTCCTGATACAGCGCCTCCAGGAGCCGCGACCCGACCCCTTTGCCCCGGTGAGCCTTGCCGACGCAGATCCCGTCGATCAGGAACCGGTCGTTGTCGACCTCGCGCCCGAGGGACCAGAGAACTCCCCCTCGCCACCGCCCGCCCCAGCGACCGTAGACCGCAGTGAGGTCATCCCAGGTCCCCCCTGCGAAACTCCCAGACTGGGTCTTGTAGCCCGCGATCCCGACCAGCTCGCCCCCGTCGCCGACAGCCGAAAAGCAGAGATCCCCCCGGATCACCCGATGGAAGAACCGCAGCGCCGTTTCGTCCGGGCCGAGCACCCGGCCGAGCTTCCCTCCGAACGCTTCCCAATAAAGCCGCGCCGCCTGAGGGCGCAACTCGGCATGCAGACCGCGGAACACCGTCACTCCCATGTCAGCGCCTCGGCCAGCAGGGGCGCGTGCTGGGCACCGAGGATCCACCCTTCCTCCGCCGCCTCAGGCGGAGCGTCGAAGAGGGGCGCCAACCGGTGCGTCCTCGCCAGCCGAAACAGCGCCCGAGACAGCAGCCTTACCTGCGCCTGATCGGCTGGCAACCCCTCCGCATTGGCCAGGATTGCAACCGGTGCTGCCAAGAGTGACGGATAGACCTCGGCCAGCACGACCGGCCCGACGGGCGCACTGAAAGGCCAGACCGCGACCCCGGGCAGTTGTGACAGACGGTGGATCATCGGCAAGCCCAGCAAGCTTTGCGACCCGACCGATCCGGGATTGAACAGCATCCAGGGGCTTTTCGCGCCCCGGGCCGCCGTCTCGGCTGCCCGCGTTTCTGCAAGACCAAGCACTGCATAATCGATCCCGACGCGGCGGTATGGCAGGCCGGGGTGATGCTGGCCGGTGGGGTGGCTCCAGAACGGACCCGGGCCTTCGGGAAAACCCGCATTGATCCGGGCCGCGACCTCAAAGCGGTTGTTCCGGTTCTCCGGCCCGTCTGTGATCGCGCTGGAGAGCCAGGCCCAGACTGCCTCTGCCCGCGCCTCGCCCGTCAGCCGGGCGGCAAAGCCTTCCGGGTAGCCCATCGCGAAGTCGCAGCCGATAAGCAGGCGCATTCCGGTGGAAAGAGCAGTGTCGATCAGCGTCACCAGTTGGGCTTCCGCCGCAGCGCGGGTCCGGTGGTGCCATTCGGCCCCACCCTCGGCATCGTGACAGCCGATCCAGACCGCATTGGCCCGGTTTGTCGGACTGGTGGGCATGTTGGCCGCCGACCAGTCGACCACGATCACCCGATCAAACAAGGCCTGTCTCGCGCAGAATGAAATTTGCTACCGCCACCGTGTCGTTCAGGTCCAGAACCGGCACCGGCAGGGTCAGTGTCGCGTCGGACGCCACCGCCCGCACCAAGGGGTCGCCGGACTGGATCAGGGGCTGCCCGGTCTCTTCCCGCCAGACCTCGACCTTGGGGTGGGCGTCGCGCTTGTAGCCTTCGACCAGCACCAGGTCGACGGGGGCGAGGCGCGCGAGTACGGCGGGCAGTTCCGGCTCGATCCCTCGATGTTCCACCAGGATCGCCAGCCGGTCGGCCGAAGCGAGCACGACTTCCTGCGCCCCGGCCTGGCGGTGCCGGTAGGTGTCTTTGCCCGGTTGATCCAGATCGACCGAGTGATGCACATGCTTGACTGTCGACACGCTGAACCCCCGCCCGGTGATCTCGGTCACCAGACGCTCCATCAGGCTGGTTTTCCCCGAATTCTTCCAGCCGATCACACCGTAGACCTTCATGCCGCCCCCTTCAGAAGGGCTTCTGCGGCGGCAAGGTCTTCGGGCGCGTTCAGGTTCATGAAGGCCCGGGCATCGGGAAACTGCGCGCGGGCGGCATCATGGGTCGAAGTAAAGCGGGTGACCTTGGCCTCTCCGCCGTCCAGAAAGGTGGCGAGCGCATGGGTTATGCCCACCGGCCAAAGGGCGGTTGCGGGATGGTCACCATCCGCAGTCGCCGCAAGGGCGAGTCCCTCCGCAGAGTTCTCGGCAGCCAAAAGCAGTTGCGGCACCAGATCGCCGGGCAGGAATGGTGTGTCGCAGGGGGCGGACACAACATGAGTCGCGCCCCATTCGGCAGCGGCCGTCAAAGCCGCCAGAATTCCCGACAGGGGACCTTGCGGCACCGCGTCCGGGACAACCGGGCAGCCAAATCCTGCGAACCGAGCCGCATCGCCATTGGCCGAGATCAGCACGCGTTCAACCTGAGGTTCAAGCCGATCAAGGACATGGGCCAGCAGAGGACGCCCGGCCAGCGGCAAAAAGGCCTTGTCCCTCCCGCCCATGCGTCGGGCCTGGCCGCCCGCAAGGATCACCCCGAAAATGCGCAAACTCCTAGCCTTTCCACCAGCCCCCGGCCGGAACACTAGCTTTTCCCGCGTCCGGTTCAAGCAAGCGGGCACGCGGCCTGCTAAAGCGGCGTGCCGTCCCGCTGCACCAGAAGGACGCCAGTGTTGTCATCGGCATCCTCGTCAGTGATGACGCGCGTCGTTACCCCGGGCAGGCGCCCAAAAGCATCGGCCAGCTTTTTGGGATAGAACGTCTGCGGCAGCGATTCAAAGCCAGGCACGCCACGCAGAATCGAAGAATTCGCCTGGGTGCACATCGCCTTTGCCACCGCTCCATAGGCTTTGACGCGCTCCAGGATCAGTTCGGCCACCTCGGGCGAGACAAAGAGCTTCTGCTCGATCGTGTCGTAGGTCACGCGGGTATGATAGTCGAGGTAGAAGGCAATGGCCTTGTCGGTCATGCCGAAATGCACATCGTTCCGTTCTGGCAGCTTCGGGTGATACCAGGTCCCCGCCGGGTCGAAGATCACTCGTTCCGATGCGTTGACCAGGATCGCCGAATGCGCGCCAGACCCGGTCCGCTTGTTCACTACCGTGTAAAGCGTGATGGAAGTCGGCTCCTCGGAAACGAAGCGGGCGGCATCAACCTGTTCTTGCGGTGCCCATTTAGGCTCGGCCCCACAGGCTGCAAGGACCAAAGCGGCCACAAGGCCGACAACGAGACGGAAGATGCGACCCACGAAAGCGCCCCGATTCAGGCGTTGACCAGCGCCATGAAGATAAGCACCCCAATCGCGATGCTGGCCACCCAGACTGACAGGCGGATGAAGCCCGCGAAGGTCTTTTCGTGCCCACGGATATCCATCGATCCATGCACATGTTCTGACTGGTGGTGGTCGGCCATCGTCGCATTCCCTTGTGGTCTGTTCGTTGTGAAGCCCAATACCCTATTCGTCCCGGCCTGTCACGGGGGCGATCAGCCAGCAGAGCCGTCGCCGGAATCGCCGCCGAGCCAGCCCGAGGTCAACTGGAACCCGATCCGGCGCGGTGGTTCGGCTTCGATCCCTTTCGGCACGGCGCGCAAGGTGACGGAAAGCTGCGTCACATGCTGGATCAGCTGCGTCTTCGCTCCGGTCTCGTCCCGGCCATAGAAGCTGATGATGTCAGGGTCGAAGTAGCCGAGGCCCTCGATGCGAAGCACCCCCGATTCGTCTGAGGCAAAGCCCATCGCGATTTCCTGTTCGGCGTCGAGCTGCTTTTCGAAGTTGCGGATATAGGCGACCAGCCGGTCATGCGCCCATTCGGCGGGGCTTTTCGGCTTGACCGCGGTCTTTTGGGTAGCGGGTGTCTTGGCCTTGGCCATGGGGCGCATCCTTAGCTGGGGTGCTGCCCAGAGAACGCAAATCCGTCCGTGCCCGCAAGGGGTCAGGCCAGACCTGCCTCGGCTTCGATCTCGGCCTTCGATTTCCGTGCGCGTTCGGTGGCGGACTTCAGCTGTCCACAGGCGGCCATGATGTCCTCTCCACGCGGGGTCCGGATCGGTGTGGCAAAGCCCGCGTGATACAGGATGTCGGCGAAGGCATGGATGCGATTGCCCGAAGACCGCTTGTACGGCGCCCCTGGCCATTCGTTGAACGGGATCAGGTTGACCTTCGCCGGGATACCCTGAAGCAGCGCCACCAGCCGGTGCGCGTCTTCCTTGGTGTCGTTCACCCCGTCAAGCATGACATATTCGAAGGTGATGCGTTCGGAGTTGGACAGGTTCGGATATGCCTTAAGCGCCTCCAGCAGGGTGGCAATGTTCCAGCGCTTGTTGATCGGAACCAGCTGATCGCGGATCTCGTCCGTGGTGGCGTGAAAGCTTACGGCCAGCAGGCAGCCGATTTCGGTGGCGGTCCGGGCAATCTCGGGAACGACACCGCTGGTGGACAGCGTGATCCGGCGGCGACCAAGGGCGATGCCCTCGCCGTCCATCACGATCAGCATAGCGTCACGGACGTTCTCGAAGTTATACAGCGGCTCGCCCATGCCCATCAGCACGATGTTCGAGATGAGCCGCACCTCTTCCTTGGGCGCGCCCGGAACCGGCCATTCGTCCAGATCGTCACGCGCCATCATCACCTGGCCGACGATTTCCGCTGCGGTCAGGTTGCGCACCAGCTTTTGCGTGCCGGTGTGGCAGAACGAACAGGTCAGCGTGCAGCCGACCTGGGACGAGATGCACAGCGTGCCCCGGTCGGTTTCCGGGATATAGACCACCTCGACCTCATGGCCGCCCGCGATGCGGACCAGGTATTTCCGGGTGCCATCCTCCGAGATCTGCCGGGTGACAACCTCGGGGATCTCGATCACGAAATGCTCGGCCAGAAGCGCGCGATAGTCCTTGGCAAGGTTCGTCATCAGCGCAAAATCGCGGACGCCCCAGTGGTAGACCCACTGCCAAAGCTGCCCAAGACGCATCTTCGCCTGCTTTTCTGGCGTGCCCGCAGCAATCAGCGCTGCCCGCAGCGCAACGCGGGTCAGGCCGACGATGTTGGTCTTGTCCGAGACCGGCAGCTTGCGCGGAACGGTCAGAACGTCAGGGCTTAAGGGCGGGGCGGAGAGAGTCATCTGCAGGTGTCCGTTTGAGCAAGTCAGAGGCAATACAGGATTCGCATCCGAATTGCAAAAGTCACTGGACTCCGCGCTGAAGTGGCGGCGCGTCGACCAAGCGGCGGGTCAGAAAGGTCAGAAACAGTCGTGTTAGTGATCGTTCTCCGGCATTGGCGGGCCATACGGCATAAATGTCGAACGCAGGGAGAAGCCAGTCCGGCAGCACCTCGACCAGCGCACCGAGCGTCAGGAGCGGCTGCGCAAGAAATCTTGGCACGGCGGCCACGCCCGCGCCGATCCGGGCAAGTTTCAGCGCCGCATGCCCGGTGTCCACGGAGATCTGACCCGAAACGCCTATGCTCACTGTCGTCCCATCCGACTTGCGGGTCAGTGACAGGATGCGACTTTGCTCTCCCAGTCCGATCATTGCCGTCGCGGACAACCCCTCGGGCGTTGTCGGGTGGGCGATGTCGGACGCACCAACCAGAACTTGAGTGCCCCCGATTATCCGTCGCGACCTGAGTGCAGAATCGTCGCTGGGTCCGATCCGGAGAGCCAGATCAAACCCGTCGCGCAGAAGATGGCGGCGGTGGTCGGAAAATTCGACCTGCAACTGCACTCGGGGATTGGTGCGAGCAAATTCGGCAAGGTCGTCGATAAATGGGCCGTCCTGCAAGACTGCGGGACAAGTGATCCGCAACAGACCCGAGGGACTCTCTGCCTCGGCAAGGAGGTTGATTGCGGCTTCAGCCGCGCGCAGGATCGGCACGGCCTGCTCCAGCACGCGCGCGCCGTGATCGGTCAAGTTCAGACGCCGCGTGCTTCGGTAAAGAAGAGCAAATCCAGCTTCCACCTCAAGCGTGGAAACAGCCTGTGACACGACCGACGGCGACAGCCCCAATCGCTTGGCGGCCCGTGTGAAGGAACCCACTTCCACCACAGTCGCAAAGATCGCCAAGCATCTCAGCTTATCCAGCATTATGCGATCCTTCAGAATGGTGAGTTCGGATAATGCCAGATTATCACCTAATCACCGGCGGCATACCCTTGGCTCTGCAAACATACAGGGGACAAAAATGAATGACGTTAAAGTGGCCCGATGGGCGCGGATCCTGCTGGGCCTGCTGACGCTGGTGGTTCTGGGGTTTACGCTTTCAGCCTATCCCAAGCCGACGATGAACCCGGGCCTTGCCGCACTGACAGGCGAGGTGGCTGGGCTTGGCAGCGTCGCTGGTGGATTTCTGGGGCGGCAGCTTGGCCTTGCGCTGATCGCAGCAGCGGGCGCGGCGCTGGGCAGCAGACTTGCAATGTTGTTCGGCAGCTTTGCGCTGCTTTTCTTCAACCTGCACGACGCCGTTCTTATGTCGCTTGCCGGCGCTGGCGGTATCGGAGCAATTTCCGGGCTGATTCTCGCTGTGCTGGCAGGAGTGGTTTTCTTCAAAAGCTTCAGCACTCGGGCCGCTTAGGTCAGGACGCACGCGGTCCGTCGGGCCGCGTGCCGTCTGCCAGTGCTTACTGGCAGCGCTTTTCGGCGTCTTCCATCGCCGCAGTGAACCCGCGCAGGCTGAAGGTGTCGACCGTCTGCGTGCCCTTGCCGGATCGACCGGTCAGCGTGGCGGTGGTTCCGGCCTTCAAGGCGGTCAAGAGCTTTGCATCTTCCTCGGCGCTGCCCGGCCAGGCCCATTCGCCATCGGTGAACAGCTGATAGGCATTGCCGTCGACAGAAACCTCGACGGTCGAGCCACCTGCGAAGGGATAACCGCCGGCAAAGCTGATCTCACCGGGCTTGCCGGGGCGGAAGGTCACGAACAGCAGGATGTCGCCCCTGCGCACCGAAACCGGCTGGCCGTCGCGGGTGTTCACCGTTTCCTTCGGCTTCGAGACACCCCAGCATTCCTTGGGGCTTTCCTCGGTGAAGACGTTCCAGTCCGTCATCGTGGCGACGCGATTGGTCGATTCCTGGGCCGAAGCGGCTGCCCCGGCAAGCGTGATTGCGGCAACCGCAAGCGTGCGACCGAATAGGGATGTCATCGTTGACGAGAGCCTCCAAGCTGTCTTCGTGCCTCGCCGTTCGCCTGGTCCGGCTGGACCCTTTTGGCTGGCGCGGCGCCGTTCTACCCGATATTCCAGCCATAATCAAAAGCGCTTACCCGCGAAAGCCCCGTGGGCGACAATTCGCGCACATGTGACGGAGACTTGGAGATGGCAAAGGTGAACGATGGCGCAGTGCCGATGCTGGAAGTCTGGCGCGGCGGGCTGCTGGAATGCACCCATCTTGGCCATGCGGTGATCTGCGACGCCAAGGGTGTCGTCGCGTTCTGGGGCAACCCCGAGGCGGTGATCTTTCCGCGTTCGTCTGCCAAAATGATCCAGGCCCTGCCGCTGATCGAGACCGGTGCGGCCGATGCGCGGGGCCTGACCGACCGGCATCTTGCTCTCGCTTGCGCCAGCCATGAGGGTGCGGATCTGCACGTCGGCATGGCCGGGCGCTGGATTGCCGACCTGGGCCTGACCGAAGCCGATCTGCGCTGCGGTGCACACGAGCCCGACAACCGGGACGAACGTGACCGTCTCGTGCGGGCGGGGGAACGGCCTTGCCAGTTGCACAACAACTGTTCGGGCAAGCATTCCGGTTTCCTGACCGTGACCCAGCACCTGAAGGCCGGTCCGGAATACATCGAGATCGACCATCCGCTGCAAAGGACGATCCGGGCGGCTACCGAGGAAACCGCCGGCGAAACCGTCGCCGGTTGGGGGGTGGACGGCTGTTCGGCCCCGAACTTCGCCATCTCGGTCGCAGGTCTTGCGCGATCGATGGCGACCTTTGCCAATGCTCGCGAAGGCCATGGAGCGCGAGAAAGCGCGATGCACCGGCTGACCCGAGCGATGGCTTCGCACCCGGAACTGGTGTCCGGCGAAGGACGGGCTTGCACCGAACTCATGCGCGCCATGGATGGCCGCGTCGCGTTGAAAGGCGGGGCCGAGGCGGTCTATGTCGCGATCGTACCGGAAAAGGGTCTGGGCATCGCTCTGAAGATCGTGGACGGAAGCGAGCGTGGTTCGCGGGCTGCGATCGCTGCTCTCCTTGCCAGGATCGGCGTTTTGGACCCCGCACACCCGGCTGCCGTCAAGCGGATGTCATCCGCCCAGCACAACTGGCGCGGGATGGAGACCGGCTACTACCGTCTGTCCGAAGGGTTTCCCGGTTGATTTAAGGGGCGAAGCGGGTAATCTTTCCCCATGAACGCCGAGGCGCCGATCCCTTTTCCCCATTCCGACCGCATCGCCGATGAGGTTCGTTTCGACCGGAAAGAGCTTGGCCAGATCCTGCGCGTCTATGGTCGGATGGTCGCTGCCGGGGAATGGCGGGATTATGCCATAGCAGCCATGCGCGATCTTGCCGTCTTTGCGGTCTTCCGGCGTACGGCCGAGACGCCGCTTTACCGGATCGAAAAGCGCCCGAAACTGCGCGCCCGTCAGGGGCTTTATGCCGTCGTCGGCATGGATGGCAGGGTCCTGCGCCGGGGTCAGGATCTTGATCAGGTGCTGAAAGTGTTCGAACGGCGCCTGATCGGGCCGGTCTAGACCCGCTGCCGGGTCTGCACCAGCCCGCCGCCGCCTGCTGAAATCCGCGCCACGGCGTCCTTCATCCCTTCGATGGACACCGACATCGTGTGCCCGTTCGCATGGATCAGGCGATCCCGGTCCACAACCAGCGCGACGTGGCCCTTCCAGAAGATCATGTCGCCCCGTTTCATCGGTTCGTTCGGGGCCAACTGCCGTCCCAACGACATCTGCATGTCGCTGTCTCCTGGGCAGGGCAGGCCGCAGCTGTGCATCGCAAGCTGGACAAGACCCGAGCAATCCAGCCCAAAGCGCGAGTTCCCGCCCCAGAGGTAAGGCGTTCCCAGAAGGCTTTCAGCGACCGCCACCGGGTCGCTGTACCAGTCGCCCAAGGCGCGCAGGTGGCGCAGCGGTACAAAACCGTGCGGCGTGTTCGCCCAGGCCCCCCAGGCCCCCACGACCGCCAGCCGCGAGCCAAGGCTTAACGCCATCCGTTCCGGTGCCTGGACTTGCGGTTCGGCGTAAAGGTGCGTGCCGGGGGCTGCGACCCAGTGCGTCGGCGCCGGGCCTTGGCCCAGGTCGCTTTCCGCCATCCAGCCACAATAGCCGTCCTTGGCCGACATGACGAAGACATGGCCCTGGTCGCGATCGATCACGGTGACCGCCTCGCCCATCATAAGCTGTCGGTCGCGTGCGCCACCGGGGCTTTCGCACAGGTTTGCCACCGGCACGATCACCTGCGCCTGCAAGCCTTCGGTCAGAGGCGCATTCACCACGCCGGAAAGCGAGACATGCGCCACCCGGCCTGAAAACGGCGTCAGCCGTCTGTCCATCGCCAACTCCTAAACTCGTCCTGCCACTGCAAACTGGTTACCCTAGCGCGGCTCGAAAGGGGTGCCGCGTGTTCAAAGATTCATCATTTCGGCAAGCCCTTCAAGCACCGCCCGCGCGCCTTGGCCTACGCCCCCCTTGGGACGGGCAGGCTGGTCGCTGGGCGTGTAGCCATAAATGTCGAAATGCAGATAGCGTGGCCCGTCCACGAAGCGCCGCAGGAACAGTGCGGCTGTAATCGATCCCGCAAACCCGAAGCTGGGCGCGTTGTCCAGATCGGCGATCCCGGGCTCGATCACGGCTTCGTAGGCATCATGGAAAGGCATGCGCCAGACCGGATCGAACCCCGCCTTCGCGCCAGCCTCCAGTGCTGACGCCAGACCCGGATCGTCGGTATAATAGGGTGCAAGGTCCGGGCCAACCGCCACCCGCGCAGCACCCGTCAAGGTGGCCATGCTGACCAGCAGCTCCGGCCGATCCTCACAGGCGTAGGCCAGCGCATCCGCCAGAACCAGCCGTCCTTCGGCGTCGGTGTCGTTTACCTCGACCGTCAGCCCCTTGCGGCTGGTGAGGATGTCCTTCGGCTTGATTGCGTTGCCTGCGACCAGGTTCTCGACCGCCGGGATCAGCACGCGCAGTTGCACCGGCAGCCCCAGCGCCATGATCATCCGCGCAAGGCCAAGGACCGTCGCTGCCCCGCCCATGTCCTTCTTCATAAGGTTCATGCCCGCGGAGGGTTTCAGGTTCAGCCCACCGGTGTCAAAGCAGACCCCCTTGCCCACCAGGGCCCGCCCGACGGCATGGATCATCGGGAAGTTCCGCGCCAGAAGGTCTTCGCCCCGGATCGCCTCGATACTGGCCCCGAACGCCTTGGCCAGCGCAGTCGCTGCGGCCTCAAGTTCCGCCGGACCCATGTCTTCCGCCGGGGTGTTGATCAGGTCGCGGGTCAGCGCCTCGCCTTCGGTCATTGCGATCAACCGGATCGGGTCCAGACCTTCCGGGCAGACAAGGCGGGGCAGGGCGCTGGTCTTGCGGCCCGGGCGATAGCGGTCAAAGCGGTAGCCCGCCAACAGCCAGGCCAAGGCGGCTTCGGTCGCTTCCTCGTGGGTCAGGTTGCCTGTCAGAACCCAGGTGTCGGTAGGAAGCCCCGGCACCGCCTTTGCCAGCCCGAACCGTGTCCGCCGCCGCGCTTCCGTCGTGCCAAGCCCCAGCACCGCGCCCGCGATGCCACCATCGGCTGTCGGCAAAAGCCGCAGCTCACCCAGCGACGCCTCGAATCCGGTTGCCTGCAGCCACCCTGCCCAGGCGGCGCCAGCGCCGGTCCGGAACAGCGCCAGGTCGTCGGGGCGCAGGACGTGCAGGGGCTTGGCGACCGAAGACGGATCAGCAAAAGCAATGGTCACGCGAAGAGGCATCCTTGCGAGGGGCCGGTGGCACTCCCTTCAATTGCCGCGCTTCCCGGCTATAAAGCAAGCGTTTCCAGAGGATTGCGGCAATTTGCCGAAAATTCCCCGCAAATCCGGGCTGGGGAAACCGCACTGTCGCAAGGGCAGAACTCTGCGCCGCGCAAGTTGATTGATCGCGGTCAGGCCTGTGCAACCATGCCTTGTGCGACTCGGCCCCGGGCCCCACGCGACGGCCCGTGCGGGATGGCGCGGGCTTGCCTGCGTAGCGTCCTACTTAGTTCAGTCGATCGGCCAGACCCTGCTCTGACACCAGCGACCGTTCCGCCACCCGCAGAAGCCGCGCCCAGACCGCTGAAAAGGCCGTGCCATCGGCGCGCTCGAGACAGGTCTTTGCATCCTCTGCCACCTTTGCAAGGCTCGACAACCCCAGATCGCCTGCCAGCCGCGCCAGTCGCGCCAACTGGCGCGCCAGATCGCGCAGATCCTGCCCCCGTACCTTTTCGGCAATCCCTGCCATTGTCAGGGCCAGTTCCCCCAGCGCCCGCGTAACCATCTGTTCGGCCACTGGCGCGCCCAGATTGCGGTAGATCACCGCGATCGCCTCTACATCCTGCCGCACGACTTCGCGCGGCCTGAGAGCGGTAATCTCTCCCATCGCATACACCCAATTTTCTACACACCCGTTCGCCAGCCTCGGCCAGCATGCTGAAGATTTGGTTGCCCCGACTGGCCCCGGCCTGGATTTTGCCTCTCGAATTTTCTGCAAATGGCGCTTAGGCAGGGGCCAGAACCAAGGATTCCGGACCATGACCCATATCCGCCCGCTTCCCAGCTATCTGGTCCAGCGCTTTCACGGCTGGCGCGCCACGACCTATCAGGACAACCGCGCCTGGTATCGCCGCCTGGCCGAAAGCGGCCAGCATCCGCGCGCGATGGTGATCTCGTGCTGCGACAGCCGGGTCCATGTCACGTCGATCTTCGGCGCGGACGAAGGCGAGTTCTTCATTCACCGCAACGTCGCCAACCTGGTGCCGCCCTACAACCCGGACGGCGAATACCACGGCACGTCGGCGGCGGTGGAATACGCCGTGACCGGCTTGGGCGTCGCGCATATCGTCGTTCTTGGCCATTCCAACTGCGGCGGGGTCAAGGGTTGCCACGACATGTGCCGGGGCCACGCGCCGCACCTGGAGGAAAAGACCAGCTTCGTCGGGCGCTGGATGGATATCCTTCGCCCGGGCTTCCAGAAGGTCGCAAACCTGCCCGATGACCAGATTCTGCCCGCGCTGGAAAAGCAGGCGGTGCTGACCAGCCTGGAAAACCTGCTGACTTTCCCCTTCGTCAAATCCGCGGTCGAGGATGACCGTCTTACACTGCACGGGCTTTGGACCGACACGGGCGAGGGTGGTCTGGAAAACTACGATCCGGCGCGGGACGGCTTCTTCCCGGTCTGAATGCAAGAATGGCCCGGCAGATCGCTCCACCGGGCCATTGATGGTTTCGGAACGGTCAGCCTGCCGCCGTCACAGCGCGCCCGGTCAAGACCTTGACCAGGTTCGCCCGATAGGCGGTCGAGCCATGCAGGTCCGCGTTCATCCCCGAAGGATCGACCGTCAGCCCCGACAGCGCCGAGGCGGCGAAGTTGGCCGACAGCGCGGTCTCTGCTTCCTTCCAACGGAAGACGCCATCATTGCCTGCGCCGGTCACGGCGACCCGCACTCCATTTGCGAACTTCGCAACGAAGACCCCGGTCAGGGCAAAGCGGCTGGCGGGCTGGTTGAACTTCATATAGGCCGCCTTCTGCGGAATCGGGAACACGACCGAGGTGATGAACTCCCCTTCTTCCAGTGCCGTGGTGAACAGCCCCTGGAAATAGTCGTCTGCCGCGATCTTGCGCTTGTTGGTCACCACAGTCGCGCCCGATCCCAGCACGGCCGACGGATAGCATGCCGCCGGGTCGTTGTTGGCGACAGATCCCCCGATGGTGCCGCGTGACCGCACTGCCGGGTCGCCGATGCCACCCGCCAATGCTGCCAATGCCGGGTAATGCGCAGCGGCTTCCTTGGCAACAACGGCATGAGGCGTTGCAGCCCCGATGTGAAGACCCCCGTCGCCCAGACAGACGCCCTGCATCTCGGCAATGCCGGTCAAGCTGACCAGAGTACCGGGCGCAGCAAGCCTTTGCTTCATCGTCGGGATCAGCGTCTGCCCGCCCGATAGGGCCTGCGCCCCATCAGCGGCCAGAGCCTTGGCGGCGTCAGCGATGGTCGAGGGTTTCGCGAAATCGAAGTTGTGCATGATCTGCTCCCCCTTAACCGTTGATCGCCG
Organism: Paracoccaceae bacterium; assembly: GCA_009773055.1. Classification (GTDB taxonomy): domain Bacteria; phylum Pseudomonadota; class Alphaproteobacteria; order Rhodobacterales; family Rhodobacteraceae; genus Tabrizicola. The sequence continues at coordinate 33,264 of WOUW01000011.1, read as the reverse complement.
ACCAGACCCGCGACGGCGAGACTGGCATGTCGATATGCGTGACGTGGGTGTGCCCACCGCGCTGAAGTGCGTCGATCACCGCGTTCACCACAGCCGGGGGCGAACCGATGGCCCCCGCCTCGCCGCAGCCCTTCACCCCAAGCGGGTTGTGGGTGCAGGGCGTCTGGCACGAATAGTCGACGTTGTAGAACGGGACGTCCTCGGCCCGCGGCATCGGGTAATCCATGTAGGACCCCGTCAGAAGCTGACCGTTCTCGTCATAGGCCGTGAACTCGCACAGCGCCTGGCCGATCCCCTGACCTACGCCGCCATGCACCTGACCCTCGACGATCATCGGGTTCATGATGTTTCCGAAGTCGTCCGCGCAGTGGAACGCCACCACGTCGACCTTGCCGGTGCCCTCGTCCACCTCGACCTCGCAGATATAGGCACCTGCGGGGTAAGTGAAGTTTGCCGGGTCGTAGAAGGCTGTCTCCTCCAGCCCCGGTTCCAGCGTCTCCAAGGGGTAGTTGTGCGGGACGTAAGCCGAGAACGCAATCTCGCCGAAGGTCTTGGCCTTGTCGGTGCCCGCCACGCTGAATTTTCCGTCGGCAAAGGTGATGTCACCTTCGGACGCCTCCAGCATGTGGGCCGCGATCTTCTTGCCTTTGGCGACGATCTTGTCCAAGGCCTTGTCCATCGCCGTTCCGCAAACCGCAAGACTGCGCGACCCATAAGAGCCCATCCCGAACGGGATCTTCGACGTGTCGCCATGCACGATCTCGACCGACGACTCCGGGATGCCCAACTTAGACGCCACGATCTGCGGGAAGACCGTCTCATGGCCCTGCCCATGGCTGTGCGCCCCGACCATGACCGAGATATTCCCGGTCGCGTTCACACGCACCGTTGCCGCGTCATAAAGCCCGACACGGCTGCCAAGGATTCCCACCAGATTGCTGGGTGCGATGCCGCAAGCCTCGATCCAGGTCGATAGCCCCATGCCGCGCAGTTTGCCACGGGCCTTGGACGCGGCGGCGCGCTTGTCGAAGCCCGCGACATCGGCCATTTCGACAACTTTGTCGAGCGTGGCCTGATAGTTGCCGGTGTCATACATCAAGCCGACCGGCGACTGGTAGGGGAACTGGTCGGGCGTCAGCAGGTTCTTGCGCCGCACCTCGAACGGGTCCAGGCCCAGCTCGCGGCACATCATGTCGATGACGCGCTCAAGGCTGTAAGTCGCCTCGGGGCGTCCGGCACCGCGGTAGGCATCCACCGGGGCGGTGTTGGTGAAGACCGTCTTAACGTTCACATAGACATGCGGCACCTTGTAGGGTCCCGACATCAGCGTGCCATGCAGGAAGGTCGGCGTCGCGGTCGAGAAGTTCGACAGATACGCCCCCACGTTCGCCAGTGTCTCTGTCCGGATGGCAAGGATCTGCCCATCCTTGGTGCAGCCCAGCTCGATCTTCGTCACGTGGTCGCGGCCATGCGCGTCGGTCAGGAAACTTTCCGACCGCTCCGCCGTCCAGCGCACCGGGCGGCCCAGCTTCTTCGCCGCTGCCAGCACCAGCGCCTCTTCGCCGTAATGATAGATCTTCGACCCGAACCCGCCGCCCACATCGGGGGCGACCACGGTCAGTTTGTTCTCGGGGATGCCCAGCACGAAGGCCGACACCAGCAGTCGCGTCAGGTGCGGGTTCTGGCTGGTCGTCGTCAATTTGTAGTCACCGGTTCCAGGGTTGTACTCGCCGATCGACGCCCGAGGCTCCATCGCGTTCGGCACCAGCCGGTTGTTCACCAGGTTCAGCGTGACCTTGTGCGGCGCAGCCTGCATCGCTGCATCCACCGCAGCCCGGTTGTCTTCGATCCAGCCCCAGTCGAAACAGACGTTGTCCGGAATCTCGTCATGCACGCGGTTCGAGGCATCGGCCACCGCCTGCTTCATATCGACAATCGCTGGCAGTTCCTCGATCACCGAGTCGTCGGCCAGTTGCTGAGCGGCATCCTTGGCCTCAGCCAGCGTTTCAGCAATCACCGCCGCATAGGCATCGCCGACATGGCGGACCTTGCCATGCGCCAGGACCGGGCGCTTCGGCTCGCGCATCGGGGTGCCGTCGCGGCTGTTGATGAGCCAACCCGCCGGGTTGCCGCCGACGTCCTTGAAATCCTCACCCGTGAAGATCGCCAGCACGCCCGGCATCGCCGCCGCCTTGGCCGTGTTGATCGACTTGATCCGCCCGTGTGCCACGTTCGAGCGGACAAAGACCGCCGCCGTCTGGCCGTGCAGCGCCATGTCGTCGGTATAAACCCCGCGTCCCGTCAGGAAGCGGACATCCTCGCGGCGCTTTGTCGATGCGCCTATTCCATGATCTTTCGGCATCCGATCCCCCTATTCCGCAGCCAAAGCCGAGATGTCCTGCCCGGAGGCAGCCATCACGGCCTTGACGATGTTGTGGTAACCCGTGCAACGGCAGATGTTGCCATCCAGATAGTGCCGCACCTCGGCCTCGGTCGGCTTGGGGTTCTCGGCCAGCAGGGCAGCCGACGACATCACCATGCCCGGGGTGCAGAAGCCGCATTGCAGGCCATGATGATCCTGAAACGCCTGCTGGATCACACTCAGTGACCCATCCGCATTCGCCATGCCTTCAATCGTCTTGACCGAAGCCCCCGCCACGTCCGCCGCAAAGACCGTGCAGCTTTTCACCGGCTTGCCGTCGACATGCACCACACAGGCGCCGCACTGGCTGGTGTCACAGCCAACGTGGGTGCCGGTCATGCCAAGCCCTTCGCGCAGGAACGCAGACAGCAGTGTCCGCCCTTCCACCTCACCGGAAACGGACTTGCCGTTCACGGTCATCGAGACCTTCGTCATCATTTTCCTCCCTGGGTCGTCCTAGGTATTCGCGTATCGTGGTCGCGGGCCGTCGGTTCAGCCGATCAGTCGTTTGAACCAACCCTTCTTCTTTTCCCCCGAGTTGGCAACAGCTTCTTCCGTCACATCTTCGGGTTCGGCTTCGGGCTCTTCGATCGCCGCCTGGAACCTGGTGAAGAACTCGTCGGCCAGCTTCTTGGCAAAACTGTCAATGATCCGGCTGCCCAGCTGGGCGATCTTGCCGCCGACATTTGCCTCGGCCTCGTAAGTCAGGCGGGTGCCGCCCTCCATCGGCTCGAAACTGACGTTGGCGCCACCCTTGGCAAAGCCTGCGACGCCCCCCTTGCCTTCGCCCGAGATCTTCAGAGACCGGCCTTCGACCATGTCCGTAAGCTGCACGAGGCCCGTGAAGGTGGCCGAGACCGGGCCGACCTTCTGCTTCACCACCGCCTCATACCCTTCGGCGACCGATCCGGTCAGGCTTTCGCAGCCGGGGATGCATTCTTTCAGCACTTCCGGATTCAGGATCGCGTCCCAGACGACCTTTGGGTCGGCCTTGATTTCGCGGGTGTCGGTCAGCTTCATCTGCAAAGTCCCTCCGCTGTGGCACAGCCTGGGGGCCGATCAGGCCCCTGACAGTGTATCCTGAGTCGCAGGTTCTTCGCTTGGGCGGGGTGAAGTCCAGCCCGTATTCGGCTTGGATGGTCGCTATTCGTCCTAAGGGCTGCGCCGCCGTGCCAAACAACCTTGGACGATGCTCCCCTCGCTGTCCGGTTTTGCGACGAACGCCGAAGGCAGCGTGTTTTCTGGCATCAGTTTATCCCGTCCTCGGCGGATGTCGGAACGGGGTTGCACGGGCGGCTTTCCCTGCCCATCTGGCGTCTGTAGGCTTCATCTGTCCTGTCCCCAGTCGCTGAAAGGTCCCACGCATGCCAGCACGCCCTCACCGCCGTTCAGTCCTCGCCGGAATGGCAGCTTTCCCCTTTGTGACCGCCAGCGTTGGCAGGGCAGAAACCGGGCAGGAACGCCCCTTCAGTTTGCGCATCGTGATGTCGGGCCACAGCCTGACCGACCCGATGCCGCATCCCCTGTCGATCATGGTCAAAGCTGCGGGGGGGGCAGGGTCGCGCGGGATGCTGATCGACAGTTCCACGATTCCCGGCAGCACTGCGAAACTTCGCTGGCAGCCCGACATGAATCTTCCGGTTGATGCGAAACGCGACATTGCGAAATACGATACGCTGGTCCTGACTGAACGGGTTCCTGTCCGTTCGGCCGTGGAATGGGAAGATGCCCGCGACATTGCGCTGCAGTGGTTCGACCATGCCTGGACCAAAGGCAATGACGGGAAAGGTGCCGAAACGATCTACTATGCCTCGTGGATCGGCATCAAAAGCGGGCCGGGGAACACCGATGAATATGATCTGCCAGATGAGCGTCAGATCCCTTTCCGTGAACGCCTGGATCTGGAAATGGGCACGTGGCAGGACATCGCGGATCACGTCAACCAGAACCGTCCGGCAGGAAGTCCGCCGATGCGAGTGATCCCGGGGCCGAAGATCATGGCGGCGGTCTTCGATGCGATGAAGGCGGGGACCGCGCCGGGGCTTTCGGCGATGCAGGATCTGTTCGAGGACGAGATTCACCCCAATGCCAAGGGGGCCTTCCTGATTGCCCTGGCGCATTTCGCGGTGGTCTACGGGCGCGACCCGCGCATGGTTCCCGCCCTCCGGGGCGAACCGGGCTGGCCCTCGGCAGACCAGCAGGCTTGGATGAAGACGCTGGTCTGGGACGTCTTGCGCACCTATCCCGACAGCGGCTTCGCTTAGGCCCGCTTCGCCTCGATCACGTCCCAGATGCGGGCGGCAGTGTTGGTGCCGTCGAACCGCTCCAGTTCCTGAATGCCGGTAGGCGAGGTCACGTTGATCTCGGTCAGCCAGTCGCCGATGACGTCGATGCCGACGAAGACCTGACCTTTCTCGCGCAGGGTCGGGCCGATAGCACGGCATATTTCAAGATCGCGGTCGGTCAGGCCCACCTTCTCGGGCCGCCCGCCGGCATGCATGTTCGACCGCGTCTCGCCGGCCTGCGGCACGCGGTTGATGGCACCCACTGGCTCTCCATCGACCAGTATGATCCGCTTGTCGCCCTTTTCCACGGCCGGAAGGAACTTCTGCACGATCAAGGGCTCGCGGTTGATGCCCATGAACAGTTCGTGCAGCGACGACAGGTTGCGGTCGTTCGGGTCCAGCCGGAAGACCCCGGCACCGCCATTGCCGTAGAGCGGCTTCAGGATGATGTCGCCATGCCGGTGCTTGAAGGCGCGGATCGTGGCGAGGTCGCGAGCGATCGCGGTCGGGGGGGTCAGCGATGGAAACCGAAGAACGAGCAGCTTTTCCGGGCAGTTCCGGACCCAGAACGGGTCATTCACGACCAGCGTCTTCGGATGGATCATCTCCAGAAGGTGCGTCGTGGTGATGTAGCCCATGTCGAAGGGCGGGTCTTGGCGCAGCCAGACCACATCGTAACCGCCAAGGTCGATTTCAGTCTCCTCGCCATAGCTGACATGGTTCCCGACCTCGCGCCGGACCTCGATCGGCCAGCCCCGCGCCATGATGCGACCTTCGACAAAGGTAAGCCTGTCCGGTGTATAGAAGAACAGGTGATGACCGCGCGACTGCGCCTCAAGCGCGATGCGAAACGTCGAATCTGCGTTGATGTTGACTGACCCGATCGGGTCCATCTGCAGGGCTACCTTCAGAGGAGAAGGCCCCCGGGTTCGCCCGCCACGAATTCGTCGACGGTGGCGAAGATGCGCCGGATCTGCGCGTCAGAGATGTGCGAGGCCGCCAGATCATGCGTCCGGCTTTGCTTCACCTCGACGAAGATGACGACATCGCCGTCGCGACCGATCAGATCGATTTCGCCGCTGATGCCGCGCCAGTTCCGGGCACAGATGATGACACCCCGGTCTTCATAGTGCCGCGCAACCGAAGCTTCTGCGGCATGACCCGCGAGATAATTTGTCAGCCCACGCGCCTTGCGGGTCTGCCGGGCAGGGGATGCGACGAGGTCGAAGGGCATCAGGTCATCCTTGGCTGCGGTCCAGCGCGATCCGGTAAGCCATTTTGCGCGACACCCCCAGAGTTTGCGACACAAAACTTGCTGCATCCTTAACGGACATCGTTTCCAGCGCTTCATCCAAGGCCGCAGTGATGCTGTCTTCGGTCGCTTCCACGGGCAGGGCGCGGTCGACCAGCACGACGATCTCGCCCTTGATCTCGCGCGCAGCGACTGCGGCGTTCAGGTCTTCCAGTCTGCCGCGCAGGACTTCTTCGAAGCGTTTGGTCAGTTCACGGCACACGACGGCCTGTCGGGTGCCGCCCAGCGTCGCGACCATGTCCGCCAGAAGATTGCCAAGCCGTTTCGGGCTTTCGTATAGGATCAGTGTGGCCTGCACTCCAGCCAGGTCGGCAAGGAAACTGCGTCTTGCGGTCTTCGCAGATGGGGCGAAGCCCGCGAACAGGAAGCGGTCCGAGGGCAGGCCCGAAAGCGTCAACGCGCAGATTGCAGCACAGGGACCCGGTGCCGCGAACATTGGCAGGCCCGCCGCCGCGGCCGCCCGCGCCAGTTCGAAGCCCGGGTCCGAGATCAGCGGTGTTCCCGCCTCGGAGGCATAGGCCAGACTCTTTCCATCGTTCAAGAGACCCAGAAGCCGCTGCATCGGCCCCTCACCCGAATGGTCGTGGTAGGCGATCAACGGACGCCCGGCCAAGGCGATACCGTGGATCTCCATCAGGTGTTTCAGTGTCCTTGTATCCTCGGCCACCAGCACATCCGCCCCCGCAAGCACATCCAGCGCGCGCAAGGTGATGTCCCGCGCCGCGCCAATTGGCGTCGAGACGAAGTGCAACCCCGGCGGAATGGCGCGCAGCCCGGGTTTCCACAGGGAATCAGGGGTATCCGAGGTGTGCCTCACAAGTTTACTTCCCGCATCGAACCCATTAGCTTGGCCCGCAATCGCAGTCGCACTGCAACAGTGAGGAACCACCATGTTGTCCGTTATTCGCCGGGCCCGCAAGTCGTTGGGTCAGTTGTGTCTTGGCCTTGGGGCCGTGGTGCTGTCCGCCTGCGTGCCGACGGCCGGTCCGGGTCCTGCATCGCCCGGCAAGGGCGGGTCGGTGCAGGTGGCTCTCCTTGTCCCCTCGGGCTCGGGTCAGTCGCAGGACGAGCTGTTCGGGTCCAACCTGGAAAACGCAGCGCGGCTGGCGATGGCCGACCTGTCGGGCGTCAGCATTGATCTGCGCGTCTACAAGACCGGCGGCAGCCCCGCGCAGGCCTCGGCGCTGGCGAAACAGGCGGTGGACGAGGGCGCGCAAGTCATTCTCGGGCCATTCTATTCCGAAGAGGCCAATGCCGCCGGGGTCGCAGTGGCCAACTCTGGCGTGAACGTTCTGGCGTTCTCCAACAACGCCGCCATCGCGGGCGGCAACGTCTTTGTCCTGGGCCAGACCTTCGATGTCACCGCGCGCCGCCTGGCAGGCTTTGCGGTTCGCAACGGCAAATCGAAGGTGCTGATCGTACATGACCGCAACGTCGCCGGCGAAGTCGGAAAGGCCGCGATCGAGCGTGGCGTTGCCGCGGCCGGCGGTTCGGTCGTGGGCGTCACGTCCTACGAATTCTCGCAGAACGGCATCGTCCAGGCGGCTTCGGGCATCGTCAGCACCGCAAAATCTTCGGGCGCGACAGCGCTGTTCCTGACTGCCGATACCGCTGGGGCGCTGCCCCTTCTCAGCCAGCTTCTGGTCGACAATGGCATCGACCGGAACACCACCCAGTTCATCGGCCTGACCCGCTGGGACATCCCGCCTGCCACATTGTCGCTGCCGGGTGTGCAGGGCGGCTGGTTCGCGATGCCCGATCCGGGGCTGACCGCGCAGTTCCGCGCGCGCTACGAAGGCGCCTTCGGCAGCCAGCCGGTGCCGGTCGCGGCGCTTGCGTATGACGGGATCGCTGCCATCGGCGCGCTTGCTGGCCGGGTCAATGGCGGTGCGCCCATTGGCAAGGCCGACCTGACGCAGTCGGCGGGGTTTGCCGGGGTCTCCGGCATCTTCCGTCTTCTCCCGAACGGCACCAACCAGCGCGGTCTCGCGATTGCCCAGATCCGCGGCAACCAGGTTGTCGTGGTGGATGCTGCCCCGCGCAACTTTGCCGGTGCCGGGTTCTGAGCGCGGGTCATGCCATCGTGACGACATCTGCGGCGGTTCCGGCCGCGCCGACAAAGGCCGGTTCCGCCTATTCTGTGCCTGATGCAAAGCTGCTGACCGCTCGCGTTCTGTGCGCCCTGCACGGGACCACGGACCCGAAGTCGGTCCGGGCGCTTGCTGTCCGCGAGCTTCAGGCTGCCAAGGCAGAAGCGACCACCGCGTTCGAGGTTGAGTTTCGTTCTACCCCACGCCAGGCCCGGGCGCTGATCTCGGCTCAGGCCGCACTGACCGACGTTCTGGTCGAAGCCACTCTGGCAGCCGCGATGCGATTGCATCCGCTGCCAAACCCGACCGAGGCCGAGCGGATCGCTGTCCTTGGTGTCGGCGGATACGGTCGCGCGGAAATGGCGCCGCAGTCGGATGTGGACCTTCTGTTCCTGACGCCATGGAAAATCACTCCATGGGCCGAAAGCGTCATCGAGACGATGCTTTACATGCTGTGGGACCTGAAACTGAAAGTCGGCCATTCCAGTCGCACTGTGAAGGACTGCCTGCGTCTCGGTCGTGAGGACGTGACGATCCGCACAGCGCTTCTGGAACACCGATTTATCTGTGGCCATGTGCCTTTGGCGATCGAGCTGGGCGACAAGCTTTGGGGTGAGCTTTTCAAGAATTCCGGCCCGGAATTCATCGAGGCAAAGCTTCTGGAACGCGCCGAACGGCACAAGCGGCAGGGCGGCCAGCGCTATGTGCTGGAGCCGAACGTGAAAGAGGGCAAGGGCGGCCTGCGCGACCTGCAGACGCTTTACTGGATCGGGAAGTATCTGCATCGCGTGCCCTCGGCTGAAGGACTGGTCGGGGCCGGGCTCCTATCGCGCGAGGAGTTCGACAGCTTTGCCCGCGCCGAGGACTTTCTGTGGGCTGTGCGCTGCCATTTGCACTACATCACCGGTCGGCCGACTGACACTCTGACCTTCGACATGCAGGTCGAGGTCGCAGCCCGGATGGGCTACCGCGACAGCGGCGGACGTCGCGCGGTCGAGCATTTCATGCAGGACTACTTTCGTCTTGCAACCCGCGTGGGTGAGCTGACCCGCATCTTCCTGACCGAACTGGAAGCCCGCCACGCAAAGCGCGAAGCCAGCCTGTTCGGCATCTTCAAGATGACCAAGCGGGTGAAATCGGGCTACACGCTGGTGCAGGGCCGGATCGACCTGAAGGACCCGAAGGACTTCCTGAAGGACAAGCTGAACCTCTTGCGAGTGTTCGAGGAAGGTCTGCGCACGAAATACCTTCTGCATCCCAATGTTATGCGGATCGTGACCTCGAACCTTGACCTGATCGACGACGAGATGCGCGACGACCCCGAAGCGCAGCGCATCTTCCTTGATCTGCTGCTGCAGCACGGAAACCCGGAGCGAAGCTTGCGGCGGATGAATGAACTTGGCGTCCTGGCCGCCTTCATCCCTGAATTTGAGCCCATCGTCGCGATGATGCAGTTCAACGTCTATCACCACTACACGGTCGACGAGCACATCATCCAGACGATCAGCTGCCTTGCCCAGATCGAACGGGGTGAACTGGTCGAGGAACTGCCGGTCGCGTCCGGCATCCTCAAGGCTGGCGTGAACCGCAAGGTTCTGTATGTCGCCCTTTTACTTCACGACATCGGCAAGGGCCGGCCTGAAGACCATTCCATCCTTGGCGCACAGATCGCACGGCGTGTGGGCCCCCGGCTTGGGCTCGATCCCGAGGAATGCGAGACCGTCGAATGGCTGGTGCGCTATCACCTTCTGATGTCCGACATGGCGCAGAAACGCGACATCGGCGATCCGCGCACAGTGCGGGATTTTGCCAAGGCGGTGAAGACCCGCAAGCGGCTGGACCTTCTGACAGTGCTGACGGTCTGCGACATTCGTGGCGTGGGGCCGGGCACCTGGAACAACTGGAAGGCCATGCTTCTGCGGCAGCTCTACAAGCAGACCGCTGACGCTTTGGAGGGCGGGCTTGAAACCCTGAACCGCGAGAACCGGCAAGGTGACGCCACCCGCGCACTGCGCGAAAGGCTTGCGGGCTGGGACGCAGCCGCGCTGGACCACGAGACGACGCGCCACTACGCGCCATATTGGCAGGGCCTTTCCACCGATACGCACGAAGTCTTCGCTCGCCTCCTGCAAGACCTCGGCGACAACGAGATCCGCATCGACCTCCACCCGGACCCCGACCGTGACGCGACCCGGGCCTGCTTTGCGCTGCATGACCATCCTGGCATCTTCAGCCGTCTTGCAGGCGCACTGGCGTTGGTTGGCGCGAACGTCGTCGACGCACGGACCTATACGTCGAAAGACGGTTTTGCCACCGCAGTCTTTTGGGTCCAGGACATCGAAGGCCACCCCTACGAGGTCGCCCGACTGCCCCGCTTGCGAGGGATGATCGACAAGACCCTGAAAGGTGAGGTCGTGGCCCGCGAGGCCCTGAAGGACCGCGACAAGATCAAGAAGCGCGAACGCGAATTCCGCTTCCCGACCCATGTCATGTTCGACAACGAAGGCTCGGAAATCTACACGATCATCGAGGTCGACACCCGTGACCGCCCGGGCCTTCTGTATGACCTGACCCGGACCCTTGCCGTCAACAACATCTACATTGCCTCTGCGGTGATCGCGACCTACGGCGCTCAGGTTGTCGATACCTTCTACGTCAAGGACATGTTCGGGCTGAAGCTCCACCAGAAGCACCGGCAAGAGGCGCTGGAGAAAAAGCTCCGCCAGGCCATCGCCGAAGGGGCCGAACGGGCCATCGCATGAGCGGGATGATCCGCAGCATCATCGGTCTCGGCAGCTGGACGCTGGTTTCTCGGGGCGCGGGCCTTGTGCGCGAACTGATGATGGCCGCCTACCTCGGGGCCGGGCCGGTGGCCGACGCCTTCAACGTGGCCTTCAGCTTGCCCAACATGTTTCGCCGTTTCTTCGCCGAAGGCGCGTTCAACCAGGCCTTCGTGCCGCTCTATTCCAAAAAGCTTGAGGCCGGGGACGACGCCGAAGATTTCGCACAGAACGCCTTCTCCGGCCTGACCGCCTTCCTGATTGTCTTCACCCTGATCGGGACGTTTGCCATGCCGCTTCTCGTCTGGGCGATGGCATCCGGTTTCGTGGGTGACGGTCGCTTCGACATGGCCGTGGACTTCGGGCGGATCACCTTCGTCTACATCGGCTTCATCTCGCTCTTCGCGCTCCTCTCCGGCATCCTGAACGCGCATGGCCATTTCGCCGAGGCCGGGGCCGTGCCTGTTCTGATGAACCTTGTTTTCATCGTCGCGATGATGCTGGCACATTATTACGCCTGGGACATGGGGCGCACACTTGCTTGGACCACGCCCGTCACCGGCGTCGCGCAGCTGGCCTGGACGCTCTACGCCGCCCGCCGCATCGGCTTCATCCCCCGACTGCGGATGCCGCGTCTGACCCCCGACTTCAAGCGGCTGATGGTCAATATGGGCCCGGCGCTTCTGGTCGGCGGGGTCGTCCAGATCAACCTCCTCGTCTCGCGCCAAGTCGCCTCGGGGACCGAAGGCGCGATCTCCTGGCTCGTCTACGCTGACCGCCTGTACCAACTGCCGCTCGGCGTCGTCGCCATCGCCGTCGGCACCGTCCTCCTCCCCGAACTGTCCCGCCGCCTGCAAGCGGGTGACGCCGCCGGAGGCCGCGAGGCCTTCAACCGCGGCACCGAACTTGCCCTTCTTCTGACCCTCCCCGCCGCAGTGGCGCTGGTCATCATCGCGCTGCCGATCACCGAGGTCCTCTATCAGCGCGGTGCCTTCGGGGCCGACGACACCGCAGCCACCGCCCTTGCCCTGGCGATCTACGGCCTGGGTCTGCCCGCCTTCGTTCTGCAGAAAGCCCTGCAGCCCCTGTTCTTCGCCCGCGAGGACATGAAACGCCCCTTCCGTTATGCCGTTTGGTCGATGGTCCTGAACGCGGCCCTTGCCTTCGGCCTGATGCCATGGATCGGCTTTTCTGCTGCCGCCTGGGCCACCACACTGTCGGCCTGGGTCATGGTCGCACAGCTTTGGTGGGGCGCCCGCGCGATGGGCGACGAGGCGCGCTTTGACGCGCGGGTCCTGTCGCGCTTCTGGCGGATCACTCTCGCCTCGGCCCTGATGGGGGCAGCGCTCTGGGGTGGGTGGAGCCTTCTGCAGCCGCTGCTCGAGCAACGCGCCTACCGCATCCTCGGGCTCGCGATCCTGATCGGCATCGGCATGGCAAGCTACGCCCTTGCCGCCGTTGCCCTGCGCGCTGTTCGGCTATCGGACCTGAAGGCGCTCCGCCGTCAGCGCTGACGCATCTGGTCCAGCACCCGCTGGAATCCGCCCGGGCTGACGACGAAGGACAACAGGAACCCGGCGCCAAAGCCCGCGACATCGGCCACCCAGTCCCATCCCGCACCGAAGAGGACTCCGAACAGGAACTGCACGAACAATAGCGCCCCGATCAGCGAAAACGCCCGGAACTTGTTGGCACCGACCTTGGCGAGGTTGGTAAAGATCTGAAAGGTGAAGGCTCCGATCAGCCCGTAGACCGCCGGATAGGCCCCGATCAAGGGCGCGCGCAGATCTGGCACCAGCAGACCATAGGCCAGCGCCCCTATGGCGGCTGATCCCAGCACGACGATCAGCACGCCCCACCAGCGGAAGATCTCTCCCACCCACTTGCCCAGCGCCAGCAGCATCACCACCGCAAAGATCGCGTGTGTGAAGCTGCCATGGACCAGCGCGTGACTGACCAGCCGGTGCAGTTCCGCAACCGGTTGCCCACCAGTTTCCCACTGATACTTCAGCAGTTCGGGGAACATCCCGAACCTCTCCACTGCCTGCAACCGCCAGCCGATGCCCTGTGCCCCGCCAACCAGCCCGCGCTCGGCCAAGGATAGCACCAGCTCCATCGCGATCACCGGCAGGGCCAGCACCCAGACGACCCACGGCAGCGGGTTCAATGGGGGGGCGTTGTGGTCCTGGTCCATGCCGGTCCTGCCTTGTTGACGCGTCTCGCCCCTTCGATTACGCGGGTTCGCGAGCTTAATCCAGACGGAGCCGTCCAATGTCTTCCGCAGCTTCGGCGGTCCAAACGCCGAAAACCTTCGCGCCCCGGATTTTTTCCGGCATTCAGCCCTCGGGCGGGCTCACTCTGGGCAACTACCTTGGCGCGCTGAAGCGCTTCGTCGAAAAGCAGGACGAGGGGATCGAGACGATCTACTGCCTCGTCGATCTGCACGCGATCACGGTCTGGCAGGATCCGAAGGTTCTGCGCCAGCAGACGCGCGAGGCCGCAGCAGGTTTCATCGCGGCGGGCATTGATCCCAAGCGGTCGATCCTTTTCAATCAAAGCCAGGTCTCGGCACATGCCGAACTGGGCTGGATCTTCAACTGCGTCGCGCGAATGGGCTGGATGAGCCGCATGACCCAGTGGAAGGACAAGACCGCCGGCAAGAACGCCGAAGCGGCCAGCCTGGGCCTTTTTGCCTACCCTGCACTGATGGCTGCAGACATTCTGGCCTACCACGCCACCATGGTTCCGGTGGGCGAGGACCAGCGTCAACACCTTGAACTGACCCGCGACATCGCTATCAAGTTCAACAACGATTATGACGTGGATTTCTTCCCGGTGGTCGAGCCGGTGATTGAAGGCGTCGCGACCAGAGTGATGTCCCTGCGGGATGGCACCAAGAAGATGTCGAAGTCCGACCCCTCTGACCAGACGCGGATCAATCTGACCGACGACGCCGACACAATCGCTGCCAAGATCCGCAAAGCCAAGACCGACCCCAAACCCTTGCCCGACAGTATCGACGGGCTCAAGGACCGGCCCGAGGCGCGGAACCTTGTGAACATCTATGCGGCATTGGCCGGCCACAGTGTCGACCAGGTGATCCGCGACTTTGCGGGCGCGCAGTTCGGCACCTTCAAGCCGGCACTGGCCGATCTTGCGGTGGCAACGCTTTCGCCGATCACAGCCGAGATGAGCCGCCTGATGGCCGACGCCGCCGAGATCGACCGTATCCTCGCGGACGGTGCAGACCGGGCCGACGCACTGGCGCAACCTATTCTTGAACAGGTGTTCGACATCACCGGAATGATCCGCTCCCGGCGAAAACCATCCACAGCTTTTCAAGGCTGACGCGGCCGACTGTCACAGTTCCGATTCACCGTAGTTCTACGGTCAGATCTGTTCGGAGATGCGATCTGTCCCCATCGCCCGGTCCGGCCAGTCTGCCCCTGAACGGCCAGGACCTTCCCGACAAGCCCCCGTGCGTCCCCCGCACGGGGGCCTTTTTTCGCGCTTTTCGGGTGCGATACCGGCGGACCCTTGCGTCAAATGCCAAGTCTTTGACTCCACAGACTCTCTCGGTCCCGATTTCCGCTTTTCCACAGCTATTTTCGCAAGAATTCGCTTTACAGGCTTTCGCTTTGGTCACACCATATCTAGTAAGGGCTGTGTCAGGCAAACGCAGTTCCTTGCCAGATACCCAGTTTCTAGTGGGTTTCGGCCTACAAGAAGCTTCATAGTGAGGCCGGGCAATGTCGCTTTCCGAGGACTACGCGTCGATGGAGGACCTTCATCCCATCGACATCGTCGAGACCCTGGCTGAACACCACGCCTGGGAATTCGACCGCGTCACCGATGACCAGATCGCCATGGCGGTCGAAGGGCAGTGGCGCACCTACTCCCTCACCCTCGCGTGGAGCGAGCAGGACGAGACGCTCCGCCTGATCTGCACCTTCGAGATGGACCCGCCCGCAGAAAAACTTCCTGCGCTGTTCGACGTGCTGAACCGCTGCAATGACATGGTCTGGTCGGGGGCCTTCACCTGGTGGTCCGAACAGAAGCTGATGGTCTGGCGCTATGGCCTTGTCCTCTCTGGCGGCCAGGTTGCAGGGCCCGAACAGATCGACCGGCTGATCGCAAGCGCCGTCAGCGCGTCCGAGCGGTTCTACCCGGCCTTCCAGCTGGCATCCTGGGGGGACACAACCCCGGCCGAAGCGATGAAAGTCGCCATTGCCGAGGCCTACGGGCGCGCCTAACCTTCCCCCCGGTTTGAAGGGGGTGTCGATGACATTGGAACGCGTGGCCCGGGACGGGCTGGTGCTGCTTGGCTGTGGCAAGATGGGTACGGCCTTGCTGACCGGCTGGCTGGCGGCGGGAGTTCCTGCGACTTCGGTCTGGGTGATCGAACCGAATCCGACTGATTGGCTGAAGTCCACCGGAGTTCATCTGAATCAAGGGGTTCCAAAGGCCCCCACCGTGGCCCTTCTGGCCGTGAAGCCGCAGATGATGGGGGCGGCGCTGCCCGCCTTGCAGGCCTTGGGCAATGGCTCGACACTCTTCGTCTCCATCGCCGCCGGGACCACCATCGCGGCGTTTGAGGCCGCGCTGGGCACCCGCACCCCCATTGTTCGCACCATGCCGAACACCCCGGCGATGGTGGGCCGGGGGATCACCGCGCTCTGCCGCAACGCCCATGTCAGCGACGCCGACTTTGCCCTTGCGCATGACCTGATGGCGGCAGTCGGGCACGTGGTGACGCTGACTGGCGAAGACCAGATCGACGCGGTGACGGCCGTGTCCGGCTCGGGCCCCGCCTATGTCTTCCACCTGATCGAGACGATGGCTGCGGCTGGCGAGGCGGAGGGATTGCCCGCCGATGTGGCGATGCAACTTGCCCGCGCCACAGTTTGCGGGGCAGGGGAGCTGGCCTACCAAAGCCCTGAATCGGCTGCACAATTGCGGATCAACGTGACCTCTCCTGGTGGAACCACTGCTGCGGCTCTGGGGGTGCTGATGGACCCGGAGACCGGCTTTCCGGCACTTTTGAAGCGCGCCGTTAAGGCCGCCGCAGACCGTGGCCGGGAGCTTGGCAAATGACCATCAGCTATGCCGATTTCGAGAAAGTCGACATCCGCGTCGGCCGCATCACCCGTGCCGAACCCTTCCCCGAAGCGCGCAAGCCGGCCTACAAGCTTTGGGTCGATTTCGGGCCCGGGATTGGCGAGAGACGCTCCTCGGCGCAGATCACCAAGCACTATGCGCTTGAGGAACTGGTCGGGCGGCAGGTGCTGGCGGTGGTCAACTTCCCGCCTCGGCAGATCGGGCCGGTCCTGTCCGAAGTGCTGGTCCTGGGCCTGGCGGACGAAGAAGGTGCGGTGGTGCTGATCGGGCCGGGTCATGACGTTCCGCTGGGAGGAAAACTCTTTTGATGCAACGGCTTCTGATAACCCGCCGCCTGCCTGACCGCGTGCTGGACGCCGCGCGCGCCCGCTTTGACGTGACCCTGCGGGACCGGACCGAGGTGCTTTCGCCCGACGAACTTCGGGCCGCCTTGCGCGATTACGACGCCGTGCTTCCAACGCTGGGGGATCGCTTCCAACCCGATGTTTTCGCAGACGTTTCCAGCCCTCGGGCGAAAATCCTTGCCAACTTCGGGGTGGGCTACAATCACATCGACGCCGAGGCTGCAAAGGCCGCCGGGATCGCGGTGACGAATACTCCCGGAGCGGTGACGGATGCCACTGCCGATATCGCGCTAAGCCTGATCCTGATGACCGCCCGCCGCCTGGGCGAGGGGGAGCGGATGCTGCGGTCGGGCGGTTGGGAGGGCTGGGCGCCGGTGCAGATGCTGGGGACCCATGTCACCGGAAAACGCCTTGGAATCATCGGCTTCGGGCGGATCGGCAAGGCGATTGCCAAGCGCTGCCACTATGGTTTCGACATGGAGGTGGTGTTCTACAACCGCTCTCGCGCGGAAGACCCCGGCATGCCGGCGCGGCAGGTCGAGATGGCCGAGGCGATGGCGGCGGATTTCGTGGTCGTGGCGGTGCCGGGGGGCAAGGCGACGCATCACCTGATCGACGCCAAGACATTGGGAATGATGAAGAAAACCGGCATCTTCGTGAACATTTCCCGTGGCGATGTGGTGGACGAACATGCGCTGATCGACGCGCTACAACAGGGCCGGATTGCCGGGGCGGGGCTGGACGTCTACGAGTTCGAGCCCAAGGTCCCAGTGGCGCTGATGGCGATGGAGAATGTCACGTTGCTGCCGCATCTGGGCACGGCCTGCCTCGAAGTGCGCGAGAATATGGGGATGATGGCGGTGGCGAACCTCATTGCCTGGGCCGAGGGCAAGATGCCGCCAAACCTGGTTAATCCCTGACAGGATCGGGCCGGAAGGCCTGTCTGAATCTCGTATACTTCACGTATGCGCTCCATGCATACGCGCGTATGCATGGAGAGCTGTTTACCAATCATGGGGTGGGCAAATTGCCCACCCGACCGATTAGGCCGCTGCCTTCTCGCCCCCGAAGCGGCCGTAGAAGGTCTGCCCCTTCTCGGCCATCTCGCGCAGCAAGGCCGGCGCATGGAAGCGCGGGCCGAACTGCGCCGTCAGGCCCCGGCAGATCTCCACCGCCCGGGCGGCACCGATGATGTCGAGCCACGAGAACGGACCGCCCGACCACGGCGCAAAGCCCCAGCCGAGGATCGCGCCCACGTCCCCTTCGCGGATGTCGGTCAGGACACCCTCTTCCAGCGCGCGGACGGCTTCCAGCACCTGCGCGAACAGCAGGCGATGCTGCACGTCGGTCAGCGAGGGCTGCATCTTGTCCTGCGGATACTTGTGCGACAGCCCGTCCCACAGACCCAGACGCTCGCCCTTGTCGGAATAGGCATAGAAGCCCGCGTTGGCCTTCTTGCCCAGGCGACCCTGGTCGGCCATCCAGAACAGGACATGGTCCACCGCATCGTCGGGGTAGTCGGCCCCCATCGCGGCCTTGGTCGCCTTTGCGATCTTCACGCCAAGGTCGATCGAGGTTTCATCGACCAGTTGCAGCGGCCCGAGCGGCATCCCGACCAGCTTGGCCGCATTCTCGACCAACGCCGGTTCCACCCCTTCGGCGACCATGCGGATGCCTTCGTTGATGTAGGGGATGATGCAGCGGTTGGCGTAGAAGAACCGCGCGTCGTTGACGACGATCGGGGTCTTCCGGATCTGGCGGACGAAATCCAGCGCCTTGGCGACAGCCACATCGCCGGTCGCTTTGCCCCGGATGATCTCGACCAGGTTCATCTTGTCGACCGGCGAGAAGAAGTGGATGCCGATGAACTGCTCGGGCCGCTTTGACGCCGCCGCCAGGCCGGTGATCGGCAGGGTGGAGGTGTTGGTGGCGTAGACGCAATCCGTCACCGCCTCGACCTTTGCAGTTACGTCTGCCTTGATCTTCGGGTCTTCGAAGACGGCTTCTACAACCAGATCAACCCCGGCAAGTGCGGTGTAATCGGTCGTCGCGGTGATGCGGCCTAGAACCTCGGCCTTCTTGTCCGCCGTGACCTTGCCGCGTTTCATGCCCTTGTCGAGGAGAGCTTCGGAATGGGCCTTGCCGCGATCCGCCGCTTCCTGGCTCGCGTCGATCAGCACGACTTCGATCCCGGCATTGGCCGAGACATAGGCGATGCCTGCGCCCATCATGCCCGCGCCGATGACGCCGAGTTTCTTCACGGCCTGATCTTCGACCTTCGGACGGTTCGCGCCCTTGTCCAGCGCTTCCTTGTTGATGAACAAAGACCTGATCATTGCAGAGGAGGAGGGGTTCATCAGCACGGAGGTGAAGTGCCGCGCTTCGATCTTCAGGGCTGTGTCGAAGGGCACCAGGGCACCTTCGTAGACGGCTGCCAGCAAGGCCTTGGCGGCGGGATAGACGCCCATGGTCTTGCCAAGCACCATGGCACTGGCACCGACGAAGGTGGCAAAGCCTGCCGGGTGATAGGGCGCACCGCCGGGCATCTTGTAGCCCTTGGCATCCCAGGGCTTTACGAGGTCAGCGTCAGTTGCCGCCAACACCCATTCCTTCGCGCGTTTCAGGAGCTCCTCGGGGGCGACGACCTCGTCGATCAGACCCGAAGCCTTGGCGTCCTTGGGCGAGGAAAGCTTGCCTTCCAAGAGGAAGGGTGCCGCCATCATCGCGCCCAGCTTGCGCGACAGCCGCGTCGTGCCGCCAGCACCTGGGAAGATGCCGACCATGATTTCGGGCAGGCCGATCTTGGCCTTCGGGTTGTCGGCGGCGATGATCCGGTGGCAGGACAGCGGAAGTTCAAGCCCGATCCCGAGGGCGGTGCCGGGCAGTGCCGCGACGATGGGCTTTCCCCCCTTCAGCGTTTTCGGGTCCATCCCCGCGCGCTCGATCTTGCGCAGAACCTTGTGCATGGCCATCACGCCGTCGAAGATCGCCTCGACCCCGCCCGCGCGCATCCGGGCGATGACGTTCAGGTCCATGCCCCCGGCAAAGTCCTTCTTGCCGCTGGTGATGATGATCCCTTTGACACCCGCATCCGCCAGCGCCGTGTCGATCAGGTTGGACAAAAGCGTGAAGGCCTCGGTCGACATCACGTTCATCGACTTGGACTGGACGTCCCAGGTGATGGTCGCGACGCCATCGGCATCGGTGGTCATGGTGAAATCGGTCATCGGTTCGTCTCCTTGGGCCAGCCGGGATAAGGGGTGCCGTCCTTGCGAGAGAAGGAGCGAAGCCCGTTCCGGCGTGAATAATGCAGGTCGATGTCGGGGTAGTGGCAGGCGTCTTCCGGCAGGCGCGTGCCGACTATGAACAGGGTGGCGGGGGTTTCCCCGTCATTGCGAAGGCAATGGGCGTTGGGCACCCCGGCGGGCCAGCAGACGCAGGTGCCGGGGCCGATCAGGCTGGGGCCGTCGTTTTCCAGAAGGGTGACGGCACCGTCGAGAACATAGAGGAACTCATCCTCCGCCTGGTGCCAGTGCCGCAAGGACGTCTTGCCGCCCGGATGCAGGGTTTCCAGGAAAGCGCCGAATTGGGACAGGCCGCCCGCGTCCGAAAGGGCGATGTCCCAGGCGTCGCCAAGGTCCGAGAACTCGGCCGGGTAGTTGTTTGCGCAATAGACCGGCGGGATCGTGCCCGCGCGCAGAACATTCGGGCGCGGGGTGCCGTCAAAGGGTATCCCCCAAGGCGCGGGAAGGTTCAGCAGCTCCTCTGGCAGGTCCCCGGATTTCAGGATGGTGCCATCGGATGCCTCGATCCGCCACGTCGTGTCGCCATTGATCTGGCGGCGGCCATCGTCGGGGTAGGTGCAGATGTCGCCCCTGCAGCGCGACCCCACGATCAGCCAGCGGGCGGGCACATCGCCCCGGTTGGTCAGGTGGTGGCCATTCGGGTCGCCATGACGCCAGCAGACGGCATCGCCGGGGAACAGGTCGGTCATCCCGGTGTCGTCGCGCAAGGTCGCGGTGCCGGACAGCAGGTAGAGGAACTCATCCTCGGCGGAATGCCAGTGACGGTGGAGATAAGCGCCGAACTGGGTCAGCCCGCCAGCCACTGACAGGTGCAGGGTTGATAGCCCGTCTTGGCCGCTGGTCGGCGCGGTGGCGGGATCGACGATCATGGTATCGCGCCTTCCGGTCTCAACGTGCGCAAGGGATCGGCGAAAAGCATGTGGTCCGACAGCGGCCAGCGATCAGCCGCGATCGGATACTGCGCTTCGGAAAAATGCCAGCGCCCGTCCCGATGCACGATCACCTGCCGGGCGGAACGCGACGGCACGGCGAAGTCCCTTTCCGACAGGACATGCGTGAAGTGCCAACCCTCGATCCGGCCCCGGGCAACATAGTCCGCCTGCCGGGCAAGCCGCTTGTAGTGGTGCACGCCGCGTGCCTTCAGCCCGAGATGCAGCGCGTCGAACGTGGGCCGAAGATCCGCCTCGCGGGTGATCAGTAGCTGGGCACTGTCGGTCAGGACCAGATAGGGAAGGTCGATCATGGCGGCGTAAACAGCGAAGTCGCCGGCAAGAACTGCCTCGGACACGACATCCAGCGCCGCCTGATAGATCGAAATCGGGGTCATCGGGGCCCCGTCCAGTCCGTGCCATCCTTGTGGGTGAACCGGGCCTTGCCCGAGGGGCCGACAGTTATGTGAACCATCATGTCGACATCGGAATAGACTGCTGTTTCCTGCGGAGCCCTGGTGCCGACGACCATGAACCTTGCCGGTTTGTCGCTGCGGTTCAAGAAGTGGTGGCCATTCGTGCTGCCCGCCGGAAAGGCCGCGCAGTCGCCCGGGCGCATCACGGTTTCGCCCTCGTCCTGCACGAGGGTGCATTCGCCTTCGACGATCCAGACGAATTCGTCCTCGTTGTGGTGCCAGTGGCGCAGCGAAGACATCGCCCCCGGCTCCAGCATCACGAGGTTCACGCCGAACTGGGTCAGGCCCCCAGCCTCGCCCAATCGCAGCGATGTCCGCCCCTGCATCATGCTGGCATAGGGTTCGGGGTAGATCGAGCCGGTCTTTACCGGAACTTTGGCGGGGTCAATGACGGGCATGATCGCTCCTTGGTGAGACCGAGGCGGGCGCGTGGGACGCAAGCATCGCCGATTGACCGGACCGCGCTGCTGTCAGGCAGACAACGCCATCGCCTCGATCTGCCGGTCCAGTCCCGGGTGGGTCAGCCGGGTGCAGTTCACCATCTCGATCCGGCTGCCATCTGCGGTGTCGCGGCAATAGTAGATCGCCTGCATCAGCAGGGATGCGTCGGACGGGATCGCGCCGTCGTGCCAGTCGACCCAGACCCGATAGCGACCCGCGCGCGGCAGTTCCACTGCAGTCACTTTCGGGCGCACGCGGGCGACGCCCCGGTCGACCAGCGAGCCGCACACATGGTCCAGGATCGCGCGGGCCTGGTCTTGGCTGCGCACCAGCAAAAGCCGTTCCTCCAGGAAGACCGGCAGAGGGAAGGCATAGGACGCAAGCAGCATGTCGATCTGGCCGGACAGAAGCATCGCGCCGCGCTGGGCGAATTGCGCCGTGAGTTGGGAAAGGGCCATGAAAGCGTCTCTCAAAGCGATTTGAAGAAGCATTCATCATGGGAGAATCACCCCAGTCACGACGTAGGATTGCGACAGGCCAGCGTTGGTTTGCGACATGCGCCAGGGGCGGTGACGCAACGTCAGATTGCACGCGGGCACAGTGCCGTTCAGCCAGTCCTCTGCCGCAAGCGGGGACCATCCAGCCTAGACCCGTTCGATGATCGTGGCCGCGCCCATGCCGGACGCGATGCAAAGCGTGGCGAGGCCCATCGCCTTGTCCTGGCGCTCCATCTCGTCCAAGAGCGTGCCGATGATGATCGCTCCGGTGGCCCCCAGCGGGTGCCCAAGGGCGATCGAGCCGCCATTGACGTTGACCAGCGCGGGGTCGACGTCAAAGGCCTGCTGAAAGCGCAGGACAACCGCAGCGAAGGCTTCGTTCACCTCGAAAAGGTCGATGTCACCGATCTGCAACCCGCTGTCTAGCAGGATCTTCTGCGTCGCCGGAACCGGGCCGGTCAGCATGATCGTCGGATCCGTGCCGATCTTCGCGGTCGCCCGGATGCGGGCGCGGGGTTTCAGTCCGTGGGCCTTGCCGAAGGCCGCGTCGCCGATCAGCACCGCCGCCGCCCCGTCCACGATCCCGCTGGAGTTTCCGGCGTGGTGGATGTGGTTGATCCGCTCCAGATGCGGATACTTCATCATCGCGACCTTGTCGAAACCGGGCATCACCTCGCCCATGTCCTTGAAGGCGGGCTTCAACGCGCCAAGCGCCTGCATGTCGGTGCCGGGGCGCATGTATTCGTCGGTCGCCAGGATCGGCAGCCCGTTTTGGTCCTTGATCACCAGGACGGATTTCGCGAACCGGCCTTCGGCCCAGGCGTGCTCCGCCCGTTTCTGCGACTCGACTGCCAAGGCATCGGCCATGTCGCGGGTAAAGCCGTATTCTGTGGCGATGATGTCGGCGCTGATCCCCTGGGGGACGAAATAGGTTTTCATCGCAAGGCCCGGATCCACAGCAATCGCCGCCCCGTCCGACCCCATGGGAACGCGCCCCATCATCTCGACCCCGCCCGCGATATAGCCGTGTCCTGCCCCGCCCTTCACCTGATTGGCCGCAAGGTTCACCGCTTCCATCCCGGAGGCACAAAAGCGGTTGATCGCGAGGCCGGGGATGCGTTCGTCCAGATCCGAGGCGAGGACCGCCGACCGTGCCAGACAGCCGCCCTGTTCGCCAACTTGCGTGACGTTGCCCCAGATCACATCCTCGACTGCGTGGCCTTCCAGCCCGTTCCGCTCCTTGACCGCGTTCAGCACCTTGGCCGACAGCGCAACCGAGGTCAGTTCGTGAAGCGACCCGTCTGGACGGCCCTTGCCGCGCGGGCTGCGGACGGCGTCATAGATGAAGGCTTCGGACATGGTTTGTCTCCTCAGGTAGCGGGGAAGGCCCGGGTCAGCAGGTCGTAGGGGTGTTTCCAGCCGGGCAGCGCCGCGATGCGGTCCAGCCAGCGGTCGATATTGGGCCAGTCCTTGCGGTCGAAGCCGAAGGGCTCGGGGTAGTAGAGGTAGCCGCAGCACGACAGGTCGGCGATGGTGACGGCTTCGCCCGCTACCCAGTTGCGGCCTTCGAGATGGTCGTTCAGCACCGTGTAGGCGGCTTTCAGACGGCCCTGCAGGAAGGGGATCACCGCCTCGGGGCGTTT
This sequence comes from Paracoccaceae bacterium, assembly GCA_009773055.1. Classification (GTDB taxonomy): domain Bacteria; phylum Pseudomonadota; class Alphaproteobacteria; order Rhodobacterales; family Rhodobacteraceae; genus Tabrizicola. Next base: position 9,622 of record WOUW01000011.1, on the reverse strand, counting down.
CTCGGGCGGCAGGAAGTTCATCAGGAACCGCGTGGTGCCGATCTGGGTCGAAAGCTTGTGGTTGTCCCAGAAGAGCCAGCGCAAGACCTCGCGCCGTTCCGCCGCCGACCGGCCTCCAAGCTTGCCGGTCTTGGAGGAGATGTAGTCGAGGATCACCCCGGACTGGGTCAGGGTGGTGTCGCCGTCGATCAGGACGGGAACCTCGCCCATCTCGTTGATCTTCTTGAACTCCGGGGACCGAGCCTCGCCCTTGAAGAAATCGACGAAGATCGGCTCCCACTCAAGGTCGGTCATCTCCAGCGCCAGAGCGCATTTGTAGGCGTTGCCGCTTTCGCCGAATGAATAAAGCTTCATGCCGTTCTCCCCGAAACCTGGTCATTTCCGCGGGCCATCGGGGCGCATCCCCGGTCAGGCCCGCCGTCGGGTCGAAGCCTAGAACGCCTCGGCGGTCAGCGCCATGACTGTCTCGGCACCGGTCTCGATCCGGGCGAGGTGCATCCCGCAGGCGGGCAACTGGCGGGCCATGTAGAAGCGGCCGGTGGCGATCTTTGCCTCGTAGAAGTCGCGGTCCGCGGCACCTGCGTCCAGCGCGGTGTAGGCGGCTTTGGCCATGCGGGTCCACATCAGGCCCAGGCAGACATGGCCCATCATGTGCATGAAGTCATAGGACCCCGCGAGTGCCGCGTTGGGGTTCTTCATGCCCTGAGCCATGAAGAACATGCCCGCTTGCTGGAGCTGCTTTGACGCAGCCTTCAGCGGGTCCACGAAACCCTTCATCCGGTCGTCGCCCTCATGCGCCTTGCACTCGGCCTTGACCATGTCGAAGAAGGCCATCACATGCCTGCCGCCATCAGTCGCAAGTTTGCGGCCTACGAGGTCCAGCGCCTGGATGCCATTGGCCCCTTCGTAGATCTGCGCGATCCGGGCGTCGCGGGCGAACTGCGACATGCCCCATTCCTCGATATAGCCGTGCCCGCCAAAGATCTGCTGGGCCTGCACCGCCATCTCGAAACCCTTGTCGGTCTGAAAGCCCTTGAGGACCGGGGTCAGAAGCCCGATCAGCCCGTCCGCCGCCATGTCGCCGGTATGGGCCCGGTCGATCAGCGTGGCCCCCCAGTAGGTCAGGGCACGGGCACCTTCGACAAAGCTTTTCTGCTCCATCAGGTTGCGGCGGATGTCGGGGTGGACGATGAGAGGGTCGGCGGGGCCAGAGGGGTTTTCGACCCCGGTCACCGCGCGGCCCTGCAGCCGGTCCTTGGCATAGGCGAGCGCGTTCTGGTAGGCGGCCTCGGCCACGGCATAGCCCTGCAGCGCCACGCCAAGCCGGGCCTCGTTCATCATCGTGAACATGGCCTTCATGCCCTTGTGCAGGTCGCCCAAAAGCCAGCCCGTCGCGCCATCGTAGTTCATCACACAGGTCGCGTTGCCGTGGATGCCCATCTTTTCCTCGACCTTGCCGACGGACACGGCGTTGCGGTCGCCAAGCGAGCCGTCGTCATTCACCAGGAACTTCGGCACGATGAAAAGGCTGATGCCCTTTGTCCCCTCACCACCGCCCGGAGCCTTGGCCAGCACCAGATGCACGATGTTCGACGCCATGTCGTGATCGCCGGCCGAGATGAAGATCTTCTGCCCGGTGATTTTGTAGGATCCGTCGGCCTGCGGTTCGGCCTTGGTGCGCATCAGCCCCAGATCGGTGCCGCAATGCGGTTCGGTCAGGTTCATGGTGCCGGTCCATTCGCACGAGACCATCTTCGGCAGCCACTTCGTCTTCTGTTCATCCGTCCCGTGCACCTTGATCGCCGAATAGGCGCCGTGGGTCAGGCCCTGATACATGTTGAACGCCATGTTGGCCGACACGAAGGTCTCATTCACCGCCGTGTGCATCAGGTAGGGCAGGCCCTGCCCGCCATACTCCGGGGCCGCGTCCAGCGCCATCCAGCCGCCGTCGCTCAGCGTCTTGAAGGCTTCCTTGAAGCCTTTCGGCGTGCGGACGACACCGTTCTCCAGCTTGCAGCCCTCGATATCACCCACCGCGTTCAGGGGTGTCAGAATGTCCTGCGCGACCTTGGCGGCCTCGTCGAACACCGCCTCGGTAAAGCTGCGGTCAAGGTCAGAGTAGCCGGGAATGTCGGCCTCGCTGATCTTGAGCATGTCGTGCAGCAGAAACTGCATGTCCTTCACGGGCGCGGTGTAGCGAGGCATCTTTCGGTATCCTTCCTTGTCTTATTCGGCTGCCTGACTTGGGGCCAAACCCTTTGTCGAGGCATGGGCCAGTTCGGCCCTGAGATCAGCAATCGCCACGTCAAGCTCGGCCCTTTGCGTTTCCATCGCCGCAAGACGCTCGCGGGCGATCTCGCAGGCGCGCTGACGTTGTGCAGTGTCCGAACCGTCGCGGTCGTAAAGATCCAGCGTCTGGCGGATATCCTCCAGGCTGAAGCCAAACCTCTTGCCGCGCAGGATCAGCGTCAGCCTGGCCCGGTCGCGCCGGGTGAACAGCCGCCGGGTCCCGATCCGGATCGGGGTCAGCAGCTCTTTCGCCTCGTAGAACCGCAGGGTGCGCGGGGTCAGATCGTAGGTCTCGCACATCTCGCGGATGGTCATCACTTCGCTGGGCACGTCGATTTTCATGGTCCACTCGTCATTGGGTCGCTTCAGAGAGCTGTCAGATGCAGACCCACCTATCAGATACCAGAGCAGTTGACGTTAACGTCACTGTGACGTCACGTCAGAAAGGCGCGTGACGTGAAGTCAGAAAAACAAGGTCAACCTTGGGGGGTGGTCCAATGAAAAATGCCGGGCACTTCCGCCCGGCATCTTGGGTGTTACGACCGCCGCTTAGCGCAGAACCAAGCCCGCAGGCCAGGTCAGGCTGTGTTCCAGGGTCATCGTTTCCTTCCCACCCGCAGCAAGGTCGAACTCCCAGGCCAGGATGCCGCGCTGGCCCTCTACATCGGTCTCGGTCGGTTCGGGGTTGGCCGAAACCTCGATCTTCAGATCGTCCTGCTCGCTGTAGGGGACCTGGTCGATAATGCGGACCGGCCAGGCTTCGTCGCCAGTGTTTTCCACCGTGATCACCGCGGCTTCGCTTTGCTGGTTGCTGCTGGTGAACACGCCGGTTTCTCCCCCTGCACGCTTTGGCATTTCGCGCTTGACCCGCACTGTCTCGATTGCGCCGAACCCCACGTCGGTTTCAACTCCGGGCGCGATCACGTCCAGCCACGTCGAACCGACAAGCACCCCCTCGCGGAACAGCATCGCCTGACCGGGAAGAAGCGGCTCGCTGCTGGCGTTGGTGAAACTGGCCACGACAAAAGCCGTGCGGTCAATGCGGGGAACCGCAACGGCTTTGACAACCGGCGAGAATGTCAGACTGTCGAGCGCCAGCCGCAAGTCCTCGGCTCCGGTCGCGACGGTGACGGCTTCTGGATATTTGTAGACGACGGTGTCGCCTTCCAGCGCGACGCCCGCAGTGATGGCCGGGGCGGCTTCGGCGACAACCGCCATGTCCATTTCCGCGCCGCCCTCCACCGCTTTCCGCGCGCGCGCGGCTTCTGTGTCCAACGCTGGCCCGATCGACCGCAATTCCGGCCAAAGCTGCGAAGGGGCCGCCTGCTCTGCCGGGCGGGACGATGAAAGCGTCAGTGCGACGCCTGCCCAGTCTTCGCCGGTGTATTGGGTGACCAGGACCGAGCGGTTCAGCACAAGTGCGTCGCCTTTGTCCCGGGTCAGGTTCAGGTCATAGACCGGACGCCAGCTGGCATTGCCGACATATTGCGTGACGGTCACCGTCTGCTCGCCCGCCGCAGCGGCAGTGACGGCGACCGACAGAGCGGTATAGTCCACGTCGGCACCGGGGAGCGCGTCATAAGCGGCCTGTGCTTTGGCCAGCGCCTCCGCCGCCTTGGTCAGTGCTTTCTCGGCTGGGAACAGCTCGGCCCTTGCTGCAAGGGCGGTCTGTCGCGCGGCGAGCGTCTCGGCCCCGATCATCGTGGCCATCGACTTGATCGTTTCGGGCGTAGCGCCGTCCGGCAGTGCGCCGGTGAACGAGGACAGGAACCGAACCTGCGCCTCGGCGGCTTCGACCTTGGCCTGCACCGCGTCCAGCGACAGTTGCGCGGTCCGGGCGGCGGCCTCGGCGGCTTCGGTCTGTGCTTTGGCGGCTGTCTGTGCGGGCGTCAGCGGGTCCTCGCGCGGGGGCAGGCGGTCGGCGCGCAGAGTGAAGGCGCCGACCTGCACCCCTTCGGAGGGCGCAAGGCGGATCAGGCCGGGGTCGCTGTCAATGGGCAGGTCGGTGACCAGAAGCTCATGATTGCCGGCGGCAGGTGCGGTGAAGGTGACCTCGCGCGTCAGCTTGGCACCGTCAGGGTAGACGGTGACGGCGGTGATCGTGCTGGTTGCGGCAATGGAATCGGCAAAGGCCGGAAGGGCCGTAGTGACAAGAAGACCGGCAAGGAGGGCGCGCATCGGTGGGGCCTTTCGGTTGGAGGTCACACGAAGGGTAGGCCTCTGGCGATGCCTGCGGCAAGGGCGGGATACCCGTCCCAAGGAATGCGCGCTGGCCTGCGTCACGGGCTGGATAGGGACGGGCTGTCGTGAACGAAGAAGGGCCCCGGCCAGTGCCGAAGCCCTTGATCTGATCGGTCGAGAAACCCTTAGCCCTTCTTCAGGACCTTGGACCCCAGAAGCTCCGCGATCTGCACCGCGTTAAGGGCCGCACCCTTGCGCAGGTTGTCGGACACGCACCACAGGTTCAGACCGTTTTCGATCGTCGAATCCTGCCGCACCCGGCTGATATAAGTCGCGAACTCACCCACGCATTCGATGGGCGTGATGTAGCCGCCGGGCTCGCGCTTATCGACCAGCATGATGCCGGGGGCCTCGCGCAGGATGTCCTGCGCTTCCTGCCAATCCAGGAACTCTTCGGTCTCGATGTTGATCGATTCCGAATGGCCGACGAACACCGGCACGCGGACGCAGGTCGCGGTGACCTTGATCTTGGGGTCGAGGATCTTCTTCGTCTCGGCCACCATCTTCCATTCTTCCTTGGTCTCGCCGGAATCAAGGAAGACGTCGATGTGCGGGATCACGTTGAAGGCGATCTGCTTGGTGAACTTCTTCGGCGTGATGTGGTCGGTCGGGTTGTAGATCGCCTTGGTCTGGTTCCAAAGCTCGTCCATCCCTTCCTTGCCGGCCCCCGAAACGGACTGGTAGGTCGAGACCACCACGCGCTTGATCGTGGCGCGGTCATGCAGGGGCTTCAGCGCCACGACCATCTGCGCGGTCGAGCAGTTGGGGTTCGCGATGATGTTCTTCTTGGCGTAGCCCATGATCGCATGGGCGTTCACTTCGGGCACGATCAGCGGCACGTCGGGGTCGTAGCGGTAGAGCGACGAGTTGTCGATCACCACGCAGCCCGCCGCAGCGGCCTTGGGGGCGTAGATCTTGGTCGCGTCCGACCCGATGGCGAAGAGCGCGATGTCCCAGCCGGTGAAATCGAAAGTGTCCAGGTCCTTGCATTTCAAGGTCTTGTCGCCAAAGCTGACTTCAGTGCCCAGAGATTTGCGCGACGCCAGCGCGACGATCTCATCGACCGGGAACTCGCGCTCGGCGAGGATGTTCAGCATTTCGCGGCCCACGTTACCCGTGGCACCCGCGACGACGACCTTGTAGCCCATCGGGGTTCTCCTTGTGTGTCCCCGCCCTTCGGGGACGGGCGGCTGTTAGCGCATGGGACGCGGGGGGGAAAGCGGATTCGTCCGGGCGCGCGTCAGTGGGGCCGGTCCTGTGACGTCAAGTAGACGGCAAGGCCTGCGGCGGTGGCCAGCGCGAAGAACAGGAACACCGCCTCATACGGCGCGGCTGGCGGGGTCGGCGGGGTTGCGGCATGCAGCCGACCGGTGATGATCTGGGCGATGCCGATGGGCGCGATGCCGAAGAGGTTCAGAAGCGTCACCCCCCGCCCGGTCAGGTGCGGCGGCACGAAGGATCGGCCATGCGCCAGCACGATGGGAAAGCTGGCGCCGAAGAACCCGGCGGCGATCAGAAGGGCGGTCGCGACCGCTGGCGGCGCGGCTGCGAACCACCAGAGGCCGAAAAGGCAGGCCAGCATCACCGCATTCCCTGCGACGACCAGCGCCTTCCTGCGCCCGAGCCAGCGGTCAAGCGGCCCATAGGCGAAGTTGCCCGCAACCATCGCCAGCCCGACCCACAGGCTGACCTGCCCGATCCCCAGCTGGTCCGCGCCGTGGACATCGGCGAAGTAGGGCCCGATCCACAGCCCGCGCAACCCGGCGATGGGGGCATAGCAGACCATCATCATGATCAGGATCGGCCAGAGGACGGGCATCCTCAGCAGCTCCAGCAACGAGCCTGTCCCTGCAGCCTTGAGCCGTTCCGGGTCGCGCACCAGAAACAGAATCGCCAGCGCGACCGCCCCGGTGATCGCGGCAATGCCCAGCACCGTCTCGCGCCAGCCGAAGGCAGTAACGGCCCAGGACAGTGGCAAGGACGAGGCGACGTTGCCCAGCGTCCCCACGCCCAAGGTCAGCGACGCGAGTGTGCCGAAGACTGCGGGCGCATAGCTTCGGGCGAAGATGAAATAGCTGGCCATCAGCACGGGCGCGCAGCCAGCCCCGATCAGCGCCATCGCCAGCTTGATCTGCAAGGCCCCGGTGGCCTGGCTGAACAGCACCGCCCCCACGGCCCCCAGCGCGAGCAGAATGCCGGTCGTCAGCCGGGGTCCGACCTTGTCGAGCCAGGCCCCGATCGGGATCTGCATCGCGGCAAAGGCCAGGAACCACCAGCCCGAGGCCGAGGCGAGGTCCGCCGCCGAGACGCCAAGATCCGTGGTCAGCACCGGCGACAGCACCGCAAGGAACGCGCGGTAGAACTGGCTGAGCACATAGGCCAGAAGAAGGGCGGCGATGCCGACGCGCATTGCGGGCTCAGGCCGGCTGCGCCAGCAGCGGGCGCTCACGGATCGGCAGGTGCACGATGGCCGAGAACGCCCCGACCCCGACGCCGATCCACCAGACCAGCGTGTAGTCGCCGTTCAGGTCATACATCCGCCCACCCAACCAGACCCCCATGAAGCTGCCGATCTGGTGGCTCAGGAAGATGAACCCGTAAAGCGTCCCCATGTAGCGCACCCCGTAGATCTGCGCGACAAGCCCCGAAGTCAGCGGCACGGTCGCAAGCCACAGCGACCCCATGACCGCAGAGTAGATCAGAACGCTGGCGGGCGTCATTGGCAGCAGGATGAAGATGGCCGAGGCCAGCGTGCGCCCGGTGTAGATCGCTGCCAAGAGGTATTTCTTCGGGAAGCGCCCGCCCAGCCAGCCCGACAGCACCGACCCGCCGATATTGGCGATGCCGATCACCGCGATGGCCGTCGCGCCAAGGGCCGAGGTCGTGGCAATCCCCATCCCCGCCAGCATCCCGCCAGGGTCAATGGGGCCGCAAACCTCGGTGATGAAGGCGGGGAAATGCGCGGTGATGAAGCCCAGCTGGTAGCCACAGGAAAAGAACCCGACGAAAATCAGCGCATAGGACGGATCGCGCAGCGCCCGGTTCAGAACCGTCAGCATCGGCTCGGACGGTTCCGCGTGAGTGCCTGTCCTGGCAGGTGGCTTAAGGAACGGCAACGCCAGAAGGGCCAGCAGAATGACGCCCGCAAAGATCAGAAAGACCGTCTGCCAGCTGTAGCTTTGCAGCATGATTTCAGCCGCCGGGGGCCCAAGCACCTGCCCGGCCGACCCGATGGCCGACCCGACACCCAGCGTCAGGCTGCGCCGTTCCGGGGTCGAGGCGCGGCCGATCAGCGGGAGGATGATCCCGAACCCGGTGCCCGCGATGCCGAAACCCACCAGGATCGCCAATGCCTGATGCTGGCCGGGGGTGATGGCATAGGCGGAGAGCACAAGGCCCAGCGAATAAAGGAGCGCGCCGATCACGATGGTCTTGCGGTCGCCGAACTTTTCGCCAAAGGCCGAAAAGACCGGTTGGCCGATCCCCCAAGCCAGGTTCTGGATCGCGATGGCCATCGAAAAGTCGGCGCGAGGCCAGCCGAACTCGGTCGCGACGGGGATCTGGAACACGCCAAAGCTGGCCCGGATCGCGAAGGAAATCATCAGGATCGTGCAGCCTGCGATCAGGACAGGGGTAAAAAGAGATGCTTTTGCCATGGCGGCCTCCGGTCAGAGGGCGGAAGGTGCGGCAGCGGTCTGGCAGGGTCAACCGCGATATTGTGACCGTTACAGGGTTCCGGTCCGCCAAGTTGCCAGCGCCCGCAGCTTTCCGTTGCGGAACTGCCGCAAGTCAATGGATTATGCGTGCAGAAGCCCCGGTGAAACCGCTTTGGCCTTTTGCCAGGGACAGGCCATCGCTAAGGGCCGGGCGCGATCAGGATGGAGGCCGGGATGAACGAATGGTGGCGTGGTGCGGTGACCTATCAGGTCTATCCCCGGTCGTTCCAGGATTCCAACGGTGATGGCGTCGGCGACCTGCCCGGCATCACCCGGCGGCTGGACCATCTGGCAGCGCTGGGCGTGGACGCGGTCTGGCTCTCCCCGTTCTTCAAAAGTCCGATGAAGGACATGGGCTATGACGTCAGTGACTATTGCGACGTCGACCCGGTCTTCGGCACGCTGGCCGATTTCGACGCCATGGTGGCCCGAGCGCACGAGCTTGGGCTGAAGGTGATCATCGACCAGGTCCTCAGCCACACTTCGGACCAGCACCCCTATTTCGCCGAAAGCCGCAAGGACCGGGTGAACCCCAGGGCCGACTGGTATGTCTGGGCCGACCCGAAGCACGACGGGATGCCGCCCTGCAACTGGCTGTCGGTTTTCGGCGGGCCGGCCTTCCAATGGGACGCGCGCAGGAAGCAGTATTTCCTGCACAACTTCCTGACCTCGCAGCCCGATCTGAACTACCACAACCCCGCCGTTCAGGACTGGGCGCTGGAAAACATGCGTTTCTGGCTGGAGCGGGGGGTGGACGGCTTTCGGTTTGATACCGTCAACTACTTCTTCCACGATCCCCTGTTTCGCGACGACCCGGCGGATTACCGGGTGAAGACCGAACCCGAGGCCAACCCCTACGGGATGCAATACCATATCTTCTCGAAGAACCAGCCCGAGAACCTCGCTTGGATGGAGCGTATCCGCAAACTGCTGGACGAATACGGCGCGGCTTCGGTGGGCGAAATGGGCGAGGCGCATCACGCGATAAGGATGATGGGGGAATACACCGCCCCGGGGCGACTGCATCAGTGCTATTCGTTCGAGCTGATGGGCTACGACTACACTGCCGAGTTCTTCCGCGACCGGGTCGGGGGCTTTTTCAAGGGCGCGCCGGATGGCTGGCCGATGTGGGCGTTTTCAAACCACGACGTCGTCCGCCACGCAACGCGCTGGGCCAAGCACGGTGAAAGCGTCGAGGCGGTGGCCAAGCAGGCGGGGGCGCTGCTTCTGGCTTTTGAAGGCTCGATCTGTCTATGGCAGGGCGAGGAACTGGGCCAGACCGATACGCCGCTTGACCTGGAAGAACTGACCGACCCGCAGGGCATCGTCTTCTGGCCCGAGCCGATCGGGCGCGACAACACCCGCACGCCGATGGT
>WOUW01000076.1 GCA_009773055.1 Paracoccaceae bacterium | reverse complement strand
GCGTCGGCGACAGTTTCCAGCTTGTCAGGATCCCGGCCATTGAGAACAACGGTCGCGCCCTGCTGTGCAAGCCTTAGTGCGACCGCGCGCCCGATTCCCGAACCAGCGCCGGTAATGACCGCAATCTTGCCCTGCTGGGTCAAAGGCCCAGCTCGCTGCGTGACCGCATTAGGGTGTCGACACAGGCGTACAGGATCTTTTCCAGGCACGGCATGAGGTCCGGGACGTATGTCGCACCCATGCCGCCGAGTCCTTCGGCGATCGGCAGAGGAGACCCTTCGGCGGGCCATGGCCAGCCAATGCGGGCCGTAGGAATGCCAAGACGCCGCAGGGCCGCGCCATCGGTCTGCCCGCCCATCGGATCGGGTGTGGAATAGTTCCGGCCTTCGATGTGCTCCCATCCCCGCCTTGCCGACTGGATGATCCAGTTGGACGGATCGGTGGATCCGCCGGGAACGGATCCATACATGTCCCAATCACACTCGATTTCGGGATGCTTGCCCGCCAGGGCGGTCATGAACGCTTCGAATTGCGCCTTCACTTCACCTGGACTGGTGCGTGGATTGATCCGGACATCAAAAAATATCTCGGTGACGGCACTCGGAAATGAAGGCCGCTCCGGCCAGCCGCTCCGTACCCCGCCGATCCAGCCATGGGGATAGACATCACCTGAACGATTCCGTTCGGCATAGTCGATCAGCCATTGTTCGAGTTCGAGGATTACCGTCGCAGCGGGAACGATCGAGCTGCGGAATCCTGGCGTTCCGCGCGGAACGCCGGCATAGCCCAACGTCCCTTTGACCTGGATCTTGAACCAGCCCATCCCCGGCTCTTCATGGTATACCCAGTTCCAAGGCTTCATGATCACCGCGAAATCGGGTGCCATACCACGGCTGAAAAGATGGTGCAGGCCATGACTCATCCCGGCATTGTCACGCCAGGGAATCGTGACGGGCATGCCACCATCAGCAAATCCAACATTGAGATTGCCCCGCAGCGGCACCTCTGCCTCGACTAGGGCCGTTGCCACTTCCATCATGCTCGCCACCCCCGCCTTGGGATTTGATGATCCAAGGCCGTAAACCCAATCATCGACCATGGTCGCTTTTGGCTTGAGATCGACGAACTGTTCCGGCCCGGCCCAGGGATAATCGCTTTCGTCCCCTTCAAGGTGGGTGTCGATCGGCGCATAGAGCAGCAATGTTGCACCGCCACCGGAGCCTCGCCGTTCCCCGAGAACATTAGCCGAAATGTCGGTCATCGGATCGATTGTTGGCCTGAGGCCGATCTGCTCCATCCGGCCCGACACGAACTCCACAACTTCACCCGTGGCCCCAGTCGGCGAATGGATATTGGTAATATCGAACAACAGCTGCTTGAGGCGCCCTTATGGTGGCAGCATCGGCGAGCAACTGACGGTCGTGCTCGCGCATCGCGATAAGTTGTAGTCCCAGCGGCAGTCCGTCGGATCGCCACTCGACAGGAAAGCCAAGGCAGGGTGTGCCAAGCGCGGTCCACATGCGTTGGAACACGGGATCTCCAGTCGCGGTCAATCCCTCAGGTGCGGTGCCCGGTGCAGCCGGTGCCAGCAGCAAATCGACGGCATCGAACACCTCTGGCAAAAGCGCTATGCATTCGTTTTGTAGCGCGCGGCACTGCTGATAGTCGACTTCAATGTCGGCTGCGCCGCTATCGATCATGGTGCGGAACGCATCGCTGACTTTATCCGGGTGAGTGTTCCGGATATGCCCAAGCGTGCGGGCCGCTTCGTAGCGATGGATCAACGTTTGGGCAGCGGTCAGGCCATCGAACTCTGGCCGCAGGTCGACATCGCTGACGATATGGCCTGCCTTTCGCAACTGCTCGGCAAAGGCCAGCAGCGCATGTTGCATTTCCCCGCCGGCCTGGTCCCAGATGGGCGTGCGGCAAACACCGATGCGCAAAACCGCACGGGGGCTACAGCTGTGGGCATCATCGGCCAGCACTGAATCGGCTCGGGTCAGCAACTCCATATTGCGCGCAAAGAGCCCCAATGTGTCGAGGCTCGATGCTGTTTCCAGCACGCCGCCAAGGGGATAGCGGCCAAAACTCGGCTTGAACGCCAGCGTGCCACAAAAGCTGCCCGGTCGGATAATCGAACCGGCGGTCTGCGTACCCAGCGCAATATCGGCCTGCCGATCCGCAACAACAGCTGCTGAACCGCTGGACGACCCGCCCGGCGTATGCCCGGCCTTGCACGGGTTGACCGTGGGGCCGGGCGAATAGGTCGCAAATTCCGCCGTTACGGTCTTGCCAAGAACGATCACCCCGGCCGCACGAAGCCGGGCAACCGCCGCTGCATCGTGGTGGGCGATGTTGCCGGCAAATATGGTGGATCCATGCGTGGTGGGCATGCCCGCAACATTGATAACGTCCTTTACGCCCAACACCGTTCCGGCAAGCGGGCCCGCGCCACCCTGTGCTGCGCGGTCCAGATGGCTCCAGCCATGAACCGCCGCGTCACGCGCGTCGATCCGCGCAAGGCATTCCTGCAGCCCCATGGACTCAGTCTGCAACCATCCGGTGCCCCCAGAGCATCGGCTGATCGTAGGTCTTGATCTCCCAGTCCGGGCCAATGTCACGACCACCGAAGCCGTATTCGATCCAGAAGCCCGACGGCGTTTGCAGATAGAAGCTTTGCATGTGGTCGTTGGAATGCTTGCCGGGATCGAGCATGACCGGAATGCCACGGTCGCGCACGATGTCGTAGCCGTAGCCCACGTCGTCGAGCGAGTTTGCTTCGACCATGATATGCATCAGCCCACCGGCCGGGCCTGGCCCTTCCTTCATCAGGGCCAGCGTATGGTGCCGTGGGTTGCAGTGCAGGAAGACCATATCATGGATATCCCAAGCGATATAGTCTGAAATGTCAAAGCCCATAACCTCTTCGTAGAACTTGACCGAGGCGGGCAAATCCTTGACCCAAAACACGATATGGCCAAGGCCCTGTGATCCGGTCTTGTAGCCAGAGATGCCCCGGCGCGGCGCAAAAGCCGTGTTGGTAACGAGCGGCCCATAGTAGATTTCGTTGTGTGAACCGATCATCGGACAGGTGAAGCTGTACAGCTTGCGCACCTTGCGTTCTTCGCAAAGCTCTGGCGATCCGGCCGTCACTTCGGTCCCTTTTGCCTGAAGCAGCGCGGCAAGTTGATCAAGCCGCCCTTCGCTTCCAACTTCCCAGCCGACCACAGCAACGCTGTCGGTCGAGCCTGGATAAAGGGTGATTCGGTGATGATAATTATCAAGGCGATAATCGACCGCGTTCGACCCCTCGCGTGGTCTGGGCTCCATGCCAAAAACACCTTCCAGCAGGCTGCACCATTCATCGAGCTTGCTGATGTTGAGGCCGACATAGCCCAGACTATCTACGCCCATCCTATCTACGCCCATCGTGATTCTCCCGTTCAGTTGCTGGCTACAAATTGCTCGGCAAAGATATTACCCGGCGCGAGCCCTAGTGCTTCGAGATGCGCGCGCGCCGCTGCGATCATGCCGGGGGGGCCACACAAATAGGCCACACTATCTGGCGTAAGACCATCGGCAGGGGTCAACGCTTCGACCGGATTGCCGACTTGCACCCCAGCGGGTGGAGTGCCGCGATCCACCGCAATGCGCACTTGAAGCGTAGGTGACCATTGCTGATGCAAATCCAGCTGATCCAGCGCGAAGAGCCCTTCGGGTGACTGGCAGCCGAAGCTGAGGATCGTTTTGGGCTTGCGGCCGGGCACGCGCCGCAGGGCGGCAAGCATCGACAACATCGGCGCCAACCCAGTGCCGCCGGCAATCATGATGTGCGGTTCACGCACCTTTTCCTTCAGGAAAAACTGGCCGTAAGGCCCTCTGATCTCGACCACATCGTCCGGCTTCGCCTGATTTTCGAGCCATCCTGACATGATCCCGCCGGGCAAAATACGAATGAGCAGTTCGATTCGGGGAAGATCGGAGGCCATCGTCGCCATCGAATAGCTGCGCACGACTTCCGTCCCCGGCACCTTGATCTGGATAAACTGGCCAGGACGGAAATCCATGGAATAGCCTTCGGCCAGTTCGAGTTCGAAGCGGATGACATCGTTTGCGATCCGCTCGACGGCGTTGACGAAGCACTTGGCTTCAATCGGTCGGCCAGCACCGGCGGCGCTGTCATAGGCAACCGAAAAGCGGCATTCGCCCTTGGGCTCGGTAGCGCAAAGCAGGCGGTAGCCCTGCTCGCGCTCGCCCGGCAGTAGCGACACGGCCAACCCGCTGCGGTGCTCAGCCTTTCCCTCCACCAGCCGGGCCAGGCAGCTGCCACAGCTTCCGGTTCTGCATTGGAACAGGATTGGAACTTCGCCTTCAAGCGCGGCGTCAAGCACACTGTGGCCCGGCTGGACCAGAAGTTCGTGCTCGACGCCGTCTGTGAAGCCGAGAACTACCTTAGTAGTCGTTGACATTTTCAATCTTTTCAACCTTGTATCCGGGTGCCTTGCCCTGAGCGAGGCGGCGCAATCGGATGCTTGACGTCTTCGTTGCGTTGGTTACCCCCTTGCCCGGCTTGGCGATGCCGCGGTTCCAGCGCGAGGCCAGTTTGCGCCATGTGACAGGAGAAACATCGGTCTCCACCAGTTGTTCATCGTCCCAACCGGTACCATCGGTGTAGAACTCTTCCATTGCTTCACGTGCATAGAGGTCACAGTCGTTGAAGCCGAAGAGACAGAGCGGCATGTAGAGATTGTCGAAGCGATACTGGAATTTTTTTCGCTCATCGTCAGTCTTGCAGATGCGCACCATAACCTCCCAGTATTCATAAAGGTCATCAGTTATTGGAACATACCATTCGTACTGGACGACATGATCTTCGGGCCAATTCGGTAGAAACGGCTATTCGCTCCTTCGATCTTCAGCCCCAGGTCTGGATTTTCCAAGATCGGCTTCCAGCGATCGGTGAACAGCCACTGCATCATCCCCTTCGGGCCGTCCTCGTCCTCGATCAATGAAATGGGCTCCTCGTGATCGGGTACGATTCCCAGCGGCAGCACCCAATCCATCGCGTGAACGATCGCGTTATCTTTGTGGACAAGGATATGCGCATTATCGAAGCCGTTTTCACAGGCAATGCGCCAGTTGGACTGCCCGGTCCGGTGCAGGCCCAGCGCAACCGCTCCTTCGTCCAGGATGCCCGGCGCATCTGGCCAGAGCGGGTGAGGGAAACGTTCATTGTTTTCCGGAAAGCGTACCGGCAAATCGTGCGCAAGCGGCGGTACATCCTCAAGCGGAAAATCATCTTCACGCACGAAGACGAAAATCATTCCGGCGATTTCTTCGACCGGATAAGTTGTCACGCCGGTCTTGCCGATAAGCTTGCTGTCAGGATTGGCGACGATCGTGTTCAGAACACCAGATGCAAGATCAAAATTGAAGCCGTGATACCAGCAGGTGATCGACGTGTCGTTAAAACAGGTCGGTTTGGCCGACAGGCGCACGCCGCGGTGAACGCACTGATCCTTGATTGCATAGAGTTTGCCTGCTGCTCGGCGCAGCAGGATTGGGATCCCGGCTATCTGGATGCCTTCAACCGCCTGTTCGGGAAGCTCTTCGCTGAACAACGCTGGATACCAGTGATTTACAAGCCCCCAGGCGGCATCCTTGTAGGGCTGGTACTGGCTTTGGGTTTTTTCGTCGTTCATCCTGGCCGTGCTGATCTCATTGACCCTCACGGTCCGACGGCGAACAGGAGCTTGATCGTTCATTTTCTGCGTTCCTCTCTGGCCTTCCGGCGGCATTGTTCTCAAAGCTGTCCGGTCAAGAATTTGGCAACAACCTCATCATGTTCCTCGGGTCGCTCCCACTGCGGCCAGTGCGCGCATCCGCGCATGATATGCTTTTTGGCGCCAGGGATAATCGCTTCGAGTCTGTCAGCGGCATTTTCGCCGTGGATGGGATTCTTGTCGGTCCACAGCACAAGCGTTGGGCAGGCGATCTTGCGGATGTCATCTTCCTGCCAATAGAACTGGCTGATGTTCGGCCGGAACAAATAGTCATAATAGACAAGGAGGGCTTCCCGTGTTTCCGGGATTGTCCACAACGCCCGGCGCAGATCGATAAGCTCGTCGGTCACACCGCCCAGTGGCATGAGCCATTCTAGGCGTTTGCGCAGTGTCTCTGTGGTCGGGTTGAGCAGGGCGTTAACCGAAACCTCGCGCAAAGCATCAAGATCACTGTCGCCTTCACGTGCATGGGCCGGATCAAGGTGCATCCCCCAGGTGGTATTGAGGATCACCTTTGAGGTGCGGTCTGGATGGTTGATCGCCATGTCATAGGCGATCCAGCCACCAAGTGATTCGCCTTCGACCGCTGCCCTTTCGATTCCCATGTGATCCATCAGATTGAGCAACTGGTCGGTGAACTGGGTAAGCCAGTGGTCCTTGCTGCCCGGAGGGGTTTCCGAAAAGGGTGGACGCGACGACATGCCATGCCAAATGAAGTCGATCGCAATGGGTTGGCAAACCTTGGCCAGCCGCGTCATGTTGCGAGAATAGGTTTCCGCATGACCGCCGCCGCCCCAAGCAGATCGACGTGAAGGGATGACATTTGAATTCCCCCCATGGCAGCCACCTGACTCGATGCGTTCTGTTCGTATGAATAGATCGATTATCAATTGATTGTCAATCGAATATAAATGAAGGCCAATTTCCTCAGTTTGCGATCTGTCTGTGCGAGCGGATTCTCAAGATATGCTGGAGATCGCTCTGGATTTGGCAGGGCATCGCCACGCTGTCAACGGCGGAGCAAAATCCGGCCACACGGCGGCGTAAAAGTAGGCCACTTGGCGGCGCAAGCGGGGAACGTCGGGAGGGCGTAGCCCGACCAGAGTTTCCCGCTTGCGGCGTCGGCGATTTTGGTGAGGGTTTCAGCCTGCCTTTCGGGCGCGGCTTTGGGCGAGACGGTAGCTTTCGCCGTTCATCTCGAGGATGTTGACATGGTGGGTGATACGGTCGAGCAGCGCGCCGGTCAGGCGCTCGGACCCGAGTGTTTCCGTCCACTCGTCAAAGGGCAGATTGCTGGTGATCAGGGTCGCGCCGCGCTCGTAGCGTTGCGAGATCAGCTCGAACAGCAGTTCCGCGCCGGTCTTCGAGAGCGGCACGAAGCCCAACTCGTCGATGATGAGGAGCTTGTAGGCGGCCATCTGCTTCTGGAAGCGTAACAGCCGCCGCTCGTCGCGCGCCTCCATCATCTCGCTGACCAGTGCGGCGGCGGTCGTGAAGCCGACGGCCAGGCCCCTCTGGCAGGCGGCCAGGCCGAGCCCGAGGGCGACATGAGTCTTGCCCGTGCCGCTGGGACCGAGCGCGATGACATTCTCGCGCCGCTCGATCCATTCGCAACGCGCCAGTTCCAGCACCTGCATCTTGTTGAGCTTCGGGATGGCGGCAAAGTCGAAGCTGTCGAGACTTTTGACGACCGGGAACTTCGCCGCCTTGATGCGGCGTTCGACCTTGCGGCGGTCGCGCTCGATCATCTCCCGTTCGGCAAGCCGGGTCAGATAGCCGATATGATCGACGCCCTCGGCGGCGCATTGCCGGGCCAGCTTCTGGTACTCGCGCTGGAAGGTCGGCAGCTTCAAGGTTTTGAGATAGTGGGCAAGCAGGATCTCGGGGGCCTCGGTGCTCATGCCGCTTCCTCCCCCTCAACGTTACCGAGCAGGCGCATGTAGGCCTTGACCGAGGTCGTCTCGACATTCGCCCTCGGCAGGTATGGGTAGATCGACAGGTCCAGTCGCGGCGGCCGGCGCTCCACCTGGCACAGGACCAGATGCTTGACCGCATCGAAGCCGATCGCACCGAGATGCAGGGCCTGCTTCACCGCCGCATGCAGATCGGCGAGGTCGAAGCTTTCCAGCAGCCGCAGAACCTGCACGTACTCGCGCCGGCCGTGCTTGTTCATCCTCGCCTCCATCAGGCGGCGCAGCGTGGCGAACTCGCCGGGCAAGTCCCAGCCCTGGAGAGGAGCAGCCTGATCCAGCGCGTTGATCTTCTGCTCGATCAGCGGCAGGTAATGCAGCGGATCGAAGACGACGTCTTCGCGTTCCCAGCACCGCGGATGGCGGGCGATGATCTCGCCGCGGCAGCCGATCACCACCGCGTCGACGTAGCCGCGAACCCAGACATCCTGATGCCCGTAGGCGACCGGGACCGAATAGTCGTTGGTCTTGTAGCGCACCAGCGACTGCGCCGTCACTTTGGCGCTGGCCTGGTCGCAGGCATCGAAGGGTGCCGCCGGCAATGGACGCATGGCGGCAAGATCCCGCTGCAGCCGTTCCCCGATCGTCTCGCTCTCGCCGCGCAGCCTGTCATGCTGACGCTTGCGGCATTGCTCTTCCAGCCAGGCGTTGAACGCATCCCATGTCGCAAACCGCGGGATCGGCACCATGAAGTTGCGCCGGGCATAACCGACCAGCCCCTCGACGTTCCCCTTGTCGTTGCCCTTTCCCGGACGGCCATAGCGATCCCGGATCAGGTAGTGGGACAGGAAGCCACTGAACAGTGCCGCACGCTTGCGTGTCCCGTCGGGCAGGATCTTCGCCACAAGGCAGCGGTCATTGTCGTAGACGATCGATTGCGGCACCGCGCCGAAGAAGGCGAACGCATGGATGTGGCCATCCACCCAGGCCTCGGCCACCGCCGCCGGATAGGCTCGCACATAGCAGCCGTCGCTGTGCGGCAGGTCGAGCACGAAGAAGCGGGCCTTCTGCTCCACGCCGCCGATCACCACCATCGCCTCGCCAAAGTCGGCCTGCGCATGGCCCGGCGGGTGCGACAGCGGCACGAACACTTCCTGTCGGCGCTGCTCGCGCTCGCGCATGTAATCCTTGATGATCGTGTAGCCGCCGGTGAACCCGCATTCGTCGCGAAGCCGGTCGAACACCCGCTTGGCCGTGTGCCGCTGCTTGCGCGGTACCTTCACGTCCTCATCAAGCCAGTGATCGATCGTTGAAACAAACGCATCCAGCTTCGGCCGGCGCACCGGAGCCTGCCGCCGGTAGCCGGGTGGGGTCGAATACGACAGCATCTTGCGAACACTGTCGCGCGATATGTTGAAATGCCTCGCCGCCTCGCGCTGGGTCATGCCGTTCCCACAGGCGACGCGGACCTCCCGATAAAGTTCCACGGTATAGATCTCCCGGCCCTCCCTGCACGCTGCAGACAGGACATAGGTGGACGACTTTTACGCCGCCCGAAGCGGGACTATCCCGCCGCTACCGTGGTAGGTTTTTGCACCGCCGCTCTCAGGTACGAGCGGGTGAGTTGGGGCTGAGATCTGACCCCCGCGCTGGCACCTGCCGCAAGAAAGCTTGCCGCCAACGCAATCAGCAAGCCTGGATTGCGCAGGATGGGTTGTTGAGGGCTTGCTGGCAATTCGCGCATGAACTTGTCCGAACAAGGGCGTCCGCCAACGAATTGTGACGGACGCCTCCGTTG
>WOUW01000010.1 GCA_009773055.1 Paracoccaceae bacterium | reverse complement strand
ACCAAGATCTGGCAGGCTTCGCTTGCGGGCAAGCGCCTCGGTCGCGCCTATGCGTTGACCTCGGACGTCACCGGCGACGCCGTCATCGCGGGAAAGACCCTGTTTGCAGGGTCCGGCTCGGGCCGCACAGTCGCGATGTCCGCGTCCTCGGGGGAACGCATCTGGTCAGCCGATGAAGGTGCCCTTGGCCCGGTCGCCGTCGCGGGCGGCTCGATCTTCCTTGTGAATGACGAGGCGAAGCTTGTGCGGCTTGATGCTGCAACCGGCGAAGCGATCTGGTCGGTCGAAATGCCCTATTTCACCAATGACAAGATAAAGCGCCGCAAGGGCATCTTCGCCCATTACGGGCCGATGATGGCGGGTGGGCGTATCGTCGTCGTCTCGTCGGACGGCATCCTTCGGGCCTTCGATCCGACCAATGGCAACCTTGTCCACACTGCCGAAATCCCCGGTGGTGCTGCCTCGCAGCCTGCCGTGGCAGGCGGCACGCTCTATGTCGTGGGCGGCAACGGGCAACTTCACGCTTTCCGTTAGCGACCAGCCCGTGTATGGCAGGCGCTTCGCTTATACCGGACGCTTGACATGACCTTCACCCTCGCCATCGTGGGCCGCCCGAATGTGGGCAAGTCCACGCTGTTCAACCGCCTCGTGGGCCGCAAGCTGGCGCTGGTCGACGACCAGCCCGGCGTGACCCGTGACCTGCGCGAAGGCGACGCCAAGCTTTTCGACATGCGCTTCACAGTGATTGACACGGCGGGGCTTGAGGAAGTTACCGACGACTCCCTGCAAGGCCGGATGCGGCGGCTCACCGAACGCGCGGTCGAACTGGCCGATGCCTGCCTGTTCGTCATCGACGGACGCGTGGGCGTGACCCCGACCGACGAGGTTTTCGCCGACATCCTGCGCAAGAAGAACGCCCGCGTGTTTCTTGCCGTGAACAAGGCCGAGGGCAAGGCCGGTGACGCCGGTGCGCTGGAGGCCTACTCCCTTGGCCTTGGCGAACCGATCCGGATCTCCGCCGAACATGGCGAGGGAATGGATGACCTTTACCACGAACTGAAGCCGCTGGAAGGCGAGTTTGCCGAGCGTGAAGCCGAGAACGCGCCCGAAGTTGACATCGACCTGTCCGAAGCCGACGCCGAGCTTGAAGCGGACGAGACCGCTCACCATCCGACCGCAAAGAAGCCGCTTCAGATTGCCGTCATCGGTCGCCCGAACGCCGGAAAATCGACCCTTATCAACAAGATACTGGGATATGACCGCCTGCTGACAGGCCCCGAGGCCGGCATTACGCGCGATGCGATTTCGGTCCGCACCGAATGGCAGAGCACGCCGATCCGCATCTTCGACACCGCTGGCATGCGCAAGAAGGCCCGGATCACCGAAAAGCTGGAAAAACTCAGTGTCTCGGACGGCATCCGCGCCGTGCGCTTTGCCGAAGTGGTTGTCGTCCTCCTTGACGTCGAGATTCCTTTCGAAGTCTCCTTGACGTCGAGATTCCTTTCGAAGTCCAGGACCTGCGCATCGCCGATTTCGCCGAAACAGAAGGCCGCGCCGTTGTGGTCGCCGTCAACAAGTGGGACCTTGAAGACGAAAAGCAGGAAAAACTGGCCGAGCTGAAAGAGATGTTCGACCGCCTGTTGCCCCAGTTGCGCGGCGCGCCGCTGGTCACGGTTTCGGCCAAGACGGGCAGGGGCCTTGACCGGCTGCACGACGCGATCCGCAAGGCGCACGATGTCTGGAACCGCCGTATCCCGACCGCGCGGCTGAACACGTGGCTCGGTGCCATGACCGAGGCGCACAAGTGTTCGCGTCCGGATGAACTGCCGGAAAGCTACAAGCGCTATCTGGTGAACGGCCTCCGCGACCATTTCGACATGCCGGGCACGCCGATCCGGCTGTATCTGCGCAGCCAGGGGAACGAAAATCCCTGGAAGGAACGCAAGTTCAACACGCCGTCGCGGCTGCGCAAGCACAAGGAGAAGAACACCGGCCAGTAGCAGGCCCGAGAATTTTAAGCCAAATTCCTGGGCATTCCTTACTCAAGGAATTTGGCTCCCGGGTCAGACCCTGCGCCAGTTCCAGACCAGCGCGCCCAGCATGATCACCGCACCCGCCGCCGCCGCACCCGCGACCAGCGTGTTGTCGGCCCGGTTCGCCGCGATCACCCCGGCCAGCGCCCAGACCACCGTCAGGCCATAGACCGGCATCCGGGACTTTTGTCCCTGCACGACCAGGGCCAGCGCCAGAACCAGCGCCAGCATCGCCAGCGCCGACCCGGTGTCGGGCAAGATCCCGTAGCCTGCTATCAGCACGCCCGTCGACACCGCCGAAGCTGCTGACAACCAACCCGCAAAGATGGCTGTCGGGGCGGACAACAGCCAGCGGTCCGGCTCGGTCGGCGCGCGCAGGAAGGCGGCAATGGCGGCCGCAGCCATGATCCAGATGACCACCGTGGCCCAGATCGGGCTTGCTCCGGCAATCGCCAGCCAGACCGTTCCCAAGACGACCGCCACGGTCAGTGGCACCCGCACGCGCGCCCAGGTCGGGTTCTCGGCGCGCTGCCACAGCCCGAAACCGGCATGCGCAATCAGCCAGAGATAGATCACCGACCAGATCGCGAAGGCATAGCCCGCAGGCTGGATCGCCGGTCGCAGGATCTCGACAGGGAACTGGCCCGGCCGATAACCGGTGAAGGGCGGCGTTATGAAGGGGGCCACGGCGAAGGCAATCGTGGCCAGCAGCAGGATCAGCGCTGGAAGTCTAGGCATTCAAAGCTCCAGTTGGGGCGGACAAGGCAATGCCCGGCCCACCCGAAGGATCCCGAACCTGTCAGACAAGGACGCCGTCCGCAGTGATCCGGGTCTTGCCATGAAGATAGGGCGCCAGCGCCGCAGGCAAGGTCACCGACCCGTCTGCCTCCTGCCCGTTCTCCAGAACCGCGATCAGACAGCGCCCGACGGCAAGGCCCGACCCGTTCAGCGTCGCGACAAAGTCGGGCTTGCCCCCCGCAGGCCGATACCGCGCGTTCATCCGCCGCGCCTGGAACTGGCCGCAGGTCGAGACCGAGGAGATCTCGCGGTAAGTGTTCTGCCCCGGTAGCCAGACCTCCAGATCATGCGTCTTCTGGCTGCCGAATCCCATGTCGCCGGTGCACAGAACGATGGTGCGGTAGGGCAGGCCCAGCCGTTCCAGCACAGCCTGCGCGCACCCGGTCATGCGTTCGTGTTCCGCAAGCGCTGTTTCCGGCGTGCAGATTGTCACCATCTCGACCTTCTCGAACTGGTGCTGGCGCAGCATGCCCGTGGTGTCCTTGCCCGCAGACCCCGCTTCAGACCGGAAGCAATGCGTATGGGCGGTCAGCCGGATCGGCAACGCCGCCTCGTCCAGGATATCCCCCGCGACCGTGTTCGTCAGCGTGACCTCCGAGGTCGGGATCAGCCACCAGCCGTTTGTGGTCTGGTAGCTGTCCTCGGAGAACTTCGGCAGGTTGCCCGTGCCGAACATCGCCTCGTCCTTGACCAGGACCGGGGTCCAGGTCTCGGCCAGCCCGTGTTCGGTCGTGTGCATGTCCAGCATGCACTGCGCGAGCGCCCGATGGACCCGTGCCATCGCCCCACGCAGGACGACAAAGCGGCTGCCCGACAGTTTCGCCGCCGTCGGAAAGTCCAACCCGCCCTTCGCCGCCGGAATGTCGAAATGTTCCAATGGCTTGAATGCCATCTCGCGCGGGGTGCCCCAGCGGCGAACCTCGACGTTCGCGGTCTCGTCGGGGCCGTCAGGCACCTCGTCCAGGGGCAAATTGGGGATGCGGGACAGCGCGTCGCGCAGCCGCGCATCCTCCGCCCCGGCTTCTTCGGTCAGACGGGCGCCCTCGGCCTTCTTCTCGGCCACCAGCGCGCGCAGACGCTCAAACTCGGCGTCATCGCCGCGCACCTTGGCTGCCCCCACGTCCTTCGAGGCCGCATTCTGCGCCGCCGCCGCGGTCTCAGCTGCCAGGATCTTCGCTCGCCGCGCCTCGTCAATGGCCAAAAGCTCCGCCGACATCGGCTCCAGCCCGCGCCGCGACAGCGCTGTGTCGAACGCAGCCGGATTCTCGCGGATGAAACGGATGTCGTGCATGGCCTTTGCCTCCTGCTAGCTTGCGTCGGCGCTTATGCCCGATTGCGTGCGCCGGGGGAAGGCACCGCCCGCCAACGCATCCGCGCGCGCCCTCTGGCAATGCGCGGCGAAAGGCCTTACATCAGCCAGCAATCGCAAACGGGCACGCCAGCAGCAGCCCGACCGGCCCAGAGAGGATGTCCATGTTCGTCACCCCAGCCTTCGCGCAAGCCGCTGGTGCCGCCCCCGGCGGTGCCGCCGTGTTCGCCCAGTTCCTGCCGATCGTCCTGATCTTCGTGATCTTCTATTTCCTGCTGATCCGTCCGCAGCAAAAGAAGATGAAGGACCACCGCGCCATGGTTGATGCTCTGCGTCGTGGGGACCAGATCGTGACGTCGGGCGGCATCGTCGCCAAGGTGTCGAAGGTCCAGGACGATGGCATGGTCGAGGTCGAGATTGCCGAGGGCGTGAAGGTGAAAGTGGTCAAGCACACCATCACCCAGGTCCTGAACAAGACCGAACCCGCTGCGGCAAACTGAGACTGATCCATGGAATCGATGGCGCTCTGGAAGCGGATTCTTATCCTGCTCATCTGCGGCTGGGGGATCCTTGCCGCGATCCCCAACCTGTTTTACGCTCGGGTCGAGCGCCACAATGACGCCGCAACCGCCATTGCCGCGACGGGAGGCACGGCAACCCCCGAACAGACCGCTGCGCTGGCGGAATGGCCGGTCATCCTTCCTTCGGCGCTGATGAACCTGGGCCTCGACCTGCGGGGCGGGGCACATCTGCTGGCCGAAGTGAAGGTCGCGGATGTCTACAAGAGCCGGATGAATTCGCTTTGGCCAGAAGTCCGGGACACCCTTCGCAACCTGCGCGATCAGGTCGGCGCAGTCCGCCGTGCGCCCTCGCCCGACGATGTGCTGCGGGTTACTCTGACCAATCCCGCAGGCATGACTGCAGCACTCGAGGCTGTGCGCGGCCTTGGTAGCGGCGTGATGTCCCTGACCGGAGTCGGGCAAAGCACGCTGGATGTGACGGCCGAGGGCAACGACATCGTCGTGCGCCTCTCGGACGCCGAAATGCAGGCAACGGACGAGCGTACGATCCAGCAGTCGCTGGAAATCATTCGCCGCCGGGTGGACGAGGCCGGTACCCGCGAACCCACGATCCAGCGCCAGGGCAGCGACCGCATTCTGATCCAGGTTCCAGGCATTGGGTCCGCGTCGGAACTGAAGGCGCTCATCGGCCAGACCGCAAAGCTGACCTTCAATGCCGTCATCAGCCGCACGACCGACGCGGGTGCCACCGCAGGTCCGCGCAATGTCCTCTTGCCATCGCAGAATGAAGCGGGGGTCTACTACATCGTCGAGGACAGCCCCGTGGTCTCGGGCGAGGATCTCGTCGACGCCCAGCCTTCGTTTGACCAGAACGGTAGGCCCGCTGTCAGTTTCCGCTTTGATTCCACCGGCGCGCGCGCCTTCGGCGACTACACTGCCGCCAACATTGGCGCGCCCTTTGCCATCGTTCTGGACGGCAAGGTGATCTCGGCCCCGGTCATCCAGAGCCACATCCCCGGCGGGTCAGGCATCATCACCGGCAGCTTTTCGGTCGAAGAGTCGACTCGCCTGGCCGTGCTGCTGCGCGCAGGTGCGCTTCCGGCAGAAATGACCTTCCTTGAAGAGCGCACGATTGGCCCCGAGCTTGGCCAGGACTCGATCGACGCCGGTCGAAAAGCAGCGCTGATCGGCATGGTCGCGGTCGCCACCTATATGGTCTTGTCCTACGGCATGTTCGGCGTATTCGCAAACATAGCACTCGCGATCAACATCGCGCTGATCATGGCGGTGCTCTCCGCCATCGGGGCCACGCTGACCCTTCCCGGCATCGCGGGCATCGTTCTGACCATGGGCATGGCCGTCGACGCCAACGTGCTGATCTTCGAGCGGATGCGCGAGGAATTACGCGCCGGCGCCAACCCGCGCCGGACCATTGCCGAAGGCTTCGACCGTGCTTTTTCGGCGATCATGGATTCGAACGTGACGGGCTTCCTGACCGCGGTCATCATGTATTGGCTCGGCTCGGGCGCGGTGCGCGGGTTCGCGGTGACGCTCGGGCTCGGGATCATCACCTCGATGTTCACGGCCGTCTATGTGACCCGCCTTATCGTCGAAATATACGTCGACTGGAAACGTCCCAAGACGCTTGTGGTCTGACCGGAGGATATGGAAATGGCCTGGCGCTTGCGACTGGTTCCCGAAAAGACCAACATCAACTTCTTTGCCATTCAGTGGGCGACCTTCGGCACATCAATCTTCGCGATGGTCGCCTCGCTGGTGCTGATCTTCACCATGGGGTTGAATTTCGGCATCGACTTCCGGGGCGGGACCACGATCCGCACCGAATCCACCTTGCCGGTGGACATTGGTGCCTATCGGAAAGTGCTCTCCGGCATCGACGCCGGCGACGTTTCGATCACCGAGGTCTTCGACCCGTCCTTCCGCGACGACCAGCATGTCGCGATGATCCGCCTCTCCGCCCGTGAAGGCGAGGAATCCGTGACCCCGGAAGTGATTGCCAGTGTCGAGACCGCCTTGCAGAAGATCGACCCGGCCATCACCTTCCCCTCGGTCGAATCCGTCGGCCCCAAGGTCAGCCAAGAGCTGATCACCTCGGCGCTCCTTGCCGTGGTGGCGGGTGCAGTCGGGATACTCTTCTACGTCTGGGTGCGCTTTGAATGGCAGTTCGCCGTCGGCACAGTCGCGGCCCTCATCCACGACGTGCTGGTGACGGTCGGCGTCTTTGCCCTCTTTCAGCTAAAGTTCGACCTGACCATTGTGGCTGCGCTTCTCACCATCCTCGGCTATTCGGTCAACGACACGGTCGTGATCTTCGACCGGCTTCGCGAGAACCTGGCGAAGTACAAGCAGATGCCGCTGCGCGAGATGATGAATCTCACCGCGAACGAGACACTCAGCCGCACGATCATGACCGCCTCGACGACGTTCATCTCGCTTCTGGTCCTGTTCATCTTCGGCGGCGATGTGATCCGCGGTTTTGTCTTCGCGATGCTGCTGGGGGTTGTTCTCGGCACTTACTCAACGCTCTACATGGCAAAGAACATCGTGTTGATGCTGGGCGTGGACCGGGGCGATACACCCAAGAAGCCCGGCAAGAACGAATTCGCCAACGTCGAAGCTTGAACGGGATCCCGCGATGCGGCTCACCGAAGTCACTTATGGCAGCGCCAAGGCGATCGAGGGCTACGGTCCTGGCTTTTTCCGCGTGGCAGGCCATGTGCTGCGCGGCCCCTGCCTGATCACGCCCTGGGATGCCGGCCCCTGGGGCGGCTATGACGACACCGCCACGCCCCTGTCGCTGGTGGACCGGATCGACGTCCTCTTCGTCGGCACCGGCACAAACATTGCCCCCGTCCCCAAGGCCTTTTGCGAGGCGCTGGAAGGGCAGGGGATCGGGGTGGAAATCATGGCCTCGCCGACTGCGGCCCGCACCTACAACGTGCTTCTTGGCGAAGGCCGTCGCGTCGCCGTTGCGCTCATCCCCGTTGATTGATCGCGCTGCTTTCGTTGCGCAAGTGTCATATCGCTGACGCCCGCCTGTCATCCGGGCTTGCTAAATCCGTCCGACAACACTTCTCGTCCGAGGACCCCCGGCGCAATGACCTCCGACACGATTGACAGCGACTTTCTGACCTTCGACCAGGCTCCGATTTCGCCTCCGGTCGGATTCACCTATTCCCATCCCGGCCAGTCGCCGTTCCGCCGTGCGCTGATCCGGTCGATCGAAATGGCGACGGGCCAGCCCACCTTGCGTCGCCTCTATGTCGATTGGGTGATCTGCGACAAGCGCCCGGGTGAGCCGGTTTTCGACGCGGCACTGCGCAAGCTGTCCATCACCCCGCGCATCGCCAGCGGGGCCGAGAATCTGGATCTGGTCCCTGAAACCGGCGGGCTCCTGCTGGTTGCCAACCATCCCTTCGGCGTCGTGGACGGTCTGACGCTTGGCCACATCGGCATGCGGTTGCGCGGCAACGTGCGGATCATGACCAACAGCCTTCTGTGCCGGGTGCCCGAGATCGACCCGCACCTTCTGCCGGTCGATTTCTCTGGCACGCCTGAAGCCCGTCGTCTGACCGGCGAGACCCGCCGTCGCGCCGCCGATCTACTCGCTCAGGGCAAGGTCGTCGCGATCTTCCCGGCCGGCGGTGTCGCGACTGCGAACCGTCCGCTGCGGGGCCGCGCTGTCGATGCGCCCTGGCATCCCTTTGTCGCGCGTCTGGCCACCATCCCGGGGGTCACCACGCTGCCCCTGCATTTCGCCGGCCAGAACTCGCGCCTGTTCCAGATCGCAAGTCACACGTCTTATCCGCTGCGGATCGCATTGATTTTCCACGAAACGCGCCGCCGGATGCAGCGCCCGGTAGACATCACCGTCGGCGCGCCGATCAGCGCTGAGGAGCTGCGCAGCCTGCCTCGCGACGAAGTCACCATCACGCTGCGCCGCCGGTCCATGGCCTTGGCCTCGCCCGCGCTGCCCGAGCCGGACGAACACTACGTCTGGCCCGAGCATATCCGCTGGTGAACCGGGGGCCTCAGGCCCCCGAAATCTGCCGCGCCTTCTGCACCAGCACCTCGGCCTGCCGGATCGACGCATAGTCGATGAGCCGCCCATCCAGCGACACCGCGCCCTTGCCCTCGGCCGCTGCCTGCGCCATCGCTTCAAGGATGCGGTTCGCGCGGGTTACCTCGGCTTCGGAAGGGCTCATCACCTCGTTGGCGAGCGCGATCTGGCTGGGGTGGATCGCCCACTTCCCTTCGCACCCCAGGACCGCCGCGCGCTTCGCCGCCGCCCGATAGCCATCCGGGTCCGAGAAGTCCCCGAACGGTCCATCCACGGGGCGCAACCCGCTGGCCCGCGCTGCAACCACCATCCGGGCCAGAGCGTAGTGCCACATGTCGCCCCAGTGCACCGCGCGGCTGCCGTCCTCCAGCTTGTCGGTCAGCACCGAATAATCCGGGTTCACCCCGCCGATGATCGTCGTCCGCGCCCGGGTCGAGGCCGCATAATCCGCCACCCCGAAGTGCAGCGATTCATTCCGCTTCGACGCCCCCGCGATCTCGGTCACGTTCTGCATCCCCAAGGCCGTCTCGATGATATGCTCGAACCCGATCCGCTTTTTGTAGCCCTTCGCGTCCTCGATCTGCGTCACCATCATGTCGACGGCATAGACATCCGCCGCCGTCCCGACCTTCGGGATCATGATCAGGTCCAGCCGCTCGCCCGCCTGCTCCACCACGTCGACCACATCCCGGTACATGAAATGGGTATCCAACCCGTTGATCCGCACCGACATGGTCTTCTTGCCCCAGTCGATCTCGTTCAGCGCCTTGATGATGTTCTTCCGCGCCTGCGGCTTGTCGTCCGGCGCAACAGCGTCCTCCAGGTCGAGGAAGATCACGTCCGCGTCCGAAGCGGCGGCCTTTTCGAACATCTGGGGGGCACTGCCCGGAACGGCCAGCTCGCTGCGGTTCAGGCGCGCGGGCGCCTGCGTGATGATGTGGAAAGACATGTTTGGGCTCCTGAAGATAGGAGCTGCACCCGGGGATAGGCATCGGCGAAGGCGGGGCCCTTCGTCAAGCCGGAAAATGCAGTGTCACATCTCTCCGCGCGTGGCCCGGTTGGCATAGTAAAATGCAATAGCCTGCGCGCGGTTCTTCACGGACAGCTTCTCGAACAGGTTCGACAGGTGGAATTTCACCGTGTTCTCGCTGATCTCAAGGTCGCGCGCGAGTTCCCGGTTGGTCAGGCCTTTCGACAACGCCTCCAGCAGCGTCCTCTCCCGCGGGGACAGCGATTCAATCGGGTCCTGCTTCAACCCCCGTATGTCGAGGAAGGGGAACACCATCTGCCCCTTCGCCACTGCCGCACAGGTCTCGACCAGCCGGTCCACCGATTCGGAGCGCGAGACGAACCCCGCCGCCCCCGCCGCCATCGCCTTGCGCGGGATGTCCCCACTATCCTCGGCATAAACAACGAGCCGCGGCGCATTGGGTTGCGCCCGCAGCACGTCAATCAGCCGCGCGCCCCCAAGGGCTGGCAGGTTCCAGTCGATCACCCCCACCTGCACCGGCATTCGCATCACCATGCCAAGGAACCCTTCGGCCGTTGCCGCCGTGGCGACCAGAGAGAATCGGGGGTCCTTCTCGAAGATTTCCGACAGTGCCGTCAGCATCAGCGGGTTTCCGTCCGCCAGCATCAGCGTTACCGCTACCATCTTCCGCTCATTGTCCCAAAGCGCCATCAACCCGTCCTCCCTACCCGCTTGGGTGGGGCTATTTTTCCGCAATGCAGCATATCCGCCGATATGGGTAGGTATAACCCTATCCAATTAGATATCCAAAAGCAGGATATAGGAATGTTGTTACATTTGTCGACTGCCGTTCTTCTAGGCACCAGGACCAACGTTTGAGACAAACCCCGCGACCCTTTCTTCCGCTGCACCCGGAACGGTCGCAGGTTTGGCCCAGACCGAAGTCCAAAGACGTCAAAGGCCTTGGGAGGGGCGCCGCATGACTGACACAGAAGTTTTCCCGCAACTTGTGATTCCAGAGACTCTGGCCGCCGGCCCGGGCCCTGGCAACACCGATGCGCGGGTGCTTGCCGCTTTCGCCGACGCAGGCCTCGCCGACCACATGCAGGCCGACGTCCTGCGCGGGATGATCGAATGCAAGCACATGCTGCGGCGCGTCTGGGGCACCAAGAACACCTATACCTTCGGCGTTGCCGGCACGGGGTGGAGCGGTCTTGACGCCCTCTTCTCGGCCATTCTGCCGGGTGACAGCGTCGTCTGCTTCGTCAACGGCACGTTCTCCGGCATCGACGCACTGACCGTCCGCACCCGGGCGGCAACGCGTGAGGACCTGAAGGCCAACGCGCTTGACCCCAAGCCCTCCAGCGTCACGGTTATCACCGTCCCGCACGGCCAGTCGGTCACTGCCGAGGTCATCGAACAAGCCCTGGCCCAGCACAAACCCACCTGGGCCGTCATGGCGCATTGGGAAACCGGCTCGGGCCGGATCAACGATCTGCAGGGCTTCTCCGACGCCTGCCTTCGCCACAACGTGATGGGTCTCATCGATGCCGTCTCCTCCCTTGGCATCGAAGACTTCGCCATCGACGACTTCCCCGGCGTGGTCGGCTGGGCCTCCTGCCCGCAGAAGGGCGTCCTCTGCCTGCCCTTGACCTACGCCCCTGTCAGCTTCACCGACCGCTACATCGCTCACCTGCGCGAAAACGGCTGCTACACCTTCGTCCACAACCCGATCTTCGAGGCCCGCCATTGGGGCATCGTTGACGGCAAAGACACCGCAGCGGGCACCTACCACCGCACCCATTCCGGCTATGCCGTCGCGGCCTTCCACGAGGCGCTGCGCATCAACCTGCAGCACGGCCGCACCCAGAAGGCCGCAGACTACGCCCACCACGAAGCCGCCCTGCGTGCCGCCGTGCAGGCGCTTGGCTGCGAGGTCACCTCGAACATGACCAGCCTCGTCGTGCTGAACCTGCCAGCCAGCCTTGCCGGCCGCGAGAAGGAACTGGTGCAGAATGCCCGCGCCAAGGGCTTCGGCATCTGGCCGACGCTGTCGGAACCCGTGCAGGTCCGCATCGGCATTCTGAACCAACTCAGCGCAGCCGCGATCACCGAAATCGTCACCCGCTTTGCCGCCGAGATGAGCGCCATGGGTGCCGACGTCGATCTCGACGCCGCGATGACCGTGATCGAACGACACTACGCTTCTGCAATCGCTGCCGAATAACCGGGAGGACCGAATGGACATTCACGAATACCAGGCCAAGGAAATCCTCGCCCGTTTCGGCGTGGCCGTGCCTCCCGGGGCGCTTGCCTACAGCCCTGAACAGGCCGCCTACCGGGCGCGCGAACTTGGCGGCGACCGCTGGGTCGTCAAAGCCCAGGTCCATGCCGGAGGGCGCGGCAAAGCCGGGGGCGTCAAGCTTTGCGCCTCGGAAAACGAGATCCACGAAGCGACCGAAGGCATGTTCGGCCAGAAGATCGTCACCCATCAGACGGGACCCGAAGGCAAGGGCATCTACCGCGTCTACGTCGAGGCCGCCGTGGACTTCGGCCGCGAGATCTACCTTGGCTTCGTTCTCGACCGCACCTCGCAGCGGGTGATGATCGTCGCCTCTTCCGAAGGCGGGATGGAGATCGAGGATATCTCGGCCTCGCGCCCCGACTCGATCGTCCGCTCGACTGTCGAACCTGCCGTCGGCCTGCAGGAATTCCAGGCACGCGAGATTGCCTACAAGCTGGGCATCCCGCCCGCGCTGACCCAGGCGATGGTCCGCACCTTGCTGGGCTGCTACCGCGCCTTCCGCGAACTTGACGCGACCATGGTGGAAATCAACCCGCTCGTCGTGACCAACGACAACCGCATCCTCGCACTGGACGCGAAGATGACTTTCGACACCAACGCGCTTTTCCGCCATCCGCAGATCGCGGAACTTCGCGACAAATCGCAAGAAGACCCACGCGAAAGCCGCGCCGCCGACCGGGGCCTCGCCTACATCGGCCTTTCGGGCAACATCGGCTGCATCGTCAATGGTGCAGGCCTGGCCATGGCGACGATGGACACGATCAAGTTGGCCGGGGGTGAGCCCGCCAACTTCCTCGACATCGGTGGTGGGGCGACCCCCGAACGCGTGGCCAAGGCCTTCCGCCTGGTCATGTCCGACAAGAATGTGCAGGCGGTGCTGGTCAACATCTTCGCCGGTATCAACCGCTGCGACTGGGTCGCCGAAGGCGTCGTCCAAGCCCTTAAGGCCGAACCCGTGGACGTGCCCGTGATCGTTCGCCTTTCGGGCACCAACGTCGAGGAAGGCCAGAAGATCCTTGCGCAATCCGGCCTGCCGATCATCCGCGCCAACACGCTGATGGAGGCCGCCGAGCGCGCCGTGATCGCCTGGAAGAACGACCGCAAGCAAATGATGAGGGCCGTCTGATGAGCATCTTTCTCGACCGTTCCAGCCGCGTCGTCGTGCAAGGTATCACTGGCCGCATGGCGCAGTTCCATACGAAGGAAATGCTCGATTATGGCACCAACGTCGTCGCGGGCGTCGTGCCCGGCAAGGGCGGCGAAACCGTCATGGGCATCCCCGTGTTCAACACGATGAAAGAGGCCGCCGCCGCCACTGCCTGCGACACCTCCCTCGTTTTCGTGCCGCCGCCCTTTGCTGCCGACAGCATCATGGAAGCCGCTGACGGGGGCATCCGCTACTGCGTCTGCATCACCGACGGCATCCCCGCGCAGGACATGATCCGGGTAAAGCGCTACATGATGCGCTACCCCCGCGAACGCCGCATGGTCCTCACCGGCCCCAACTGCGCCGGAACCATCAGCCCCGGCAAGGCCATCCTCGGCATCATGCCCGGCCACATCTACCTTCAAGGCAACGTCGGGATCGTCAGCCGCTCGGGCACTTTGGGGTATGAGGCCGCCCAGCAGCTGAAAGACCGTGGCATCGGCGTCTCGACCTCCGTCGGCATCGGCGGCGACCCGATCAACGGCTCTTCCTTCCGCGATATTCTCGAACGGTTCGAGGCCGACCTCGACACCCACATCGTCTGCATGATCGGTGAGATCGGCGGCCCGCAGGCAGCCGAAGCCGCCGCCTATATTCAGGAGCATATGACCAAGCCCGTCATCGCTTACATCGCGGGCCTGACTGCGCCGAAGGGCCGCACCATGGGCCATGCGGGTGCAATCATCTCGGCCTTCGGGGAAAGCGCGTCGGAAAAGGTGGAAATCCTGACCGCCGCGGGCGTCACAGTGGCCGAGAACCCTTCGATCATCGGCGAAACCGTCGCGAAGGTCATGGCCAAACGCGCCGCGTGATGGGGGAGGGGAAGATGCTGAAGCCCAAGGTCCTGGTCACCCGGCGCTGGCCCCAAGCGGTCGAGGCGCAGATGGCCGCGACCTTCGACGTCGATCTGAACACCGCGGACAATCCCCTTTCTCAGGCCGACTTCCGCGACGCGATGAACCGCTATGACGCCATCCTCCCCACCGTCACCGACAAGCTTCCGGCGGCTGTCTTCGACACCAGCCCCCGGACCCGCATTCTCGCCAACTACGGCGTGGGTTTTGCGCATATCGACACCGAAGCTGCGAAATCCCGCGGCATCGCGGTCACCAACACTCCCGACGTTCTGTCAGAATGCACCGCTGACATCGCGATGACGCTCCTTCTCATGGTCGCCCGCCGGGCAGGGGAGGGCGAGCGTGAACTGCGTGAGGGTCGCTGGACAGGCTGGCGCCCGACGCACCTGATCGGCACCAAGGTCTCGGGCGCGACGCTTGGTATCATCGGCTTCGGCCGCATCGGTCAGGCAATGGCCCAACGGGCGCATTTCGGCTTTGGCATGAAGATCCTTGTGCAGAACCGCTCCCCGGTTTCCCCTGAAGTCCTTGCGCGCTACAACGCCACCCAGGTCCCGACGATCGAGGATCTGCTCCCGGAAAGCGATTTCGTCTCGCTCCACTGCCCCGGCGGCACGGCGAACCGCCACCTGATCAACGCCCGCCGCCTAGACCTGATGAAGCCCACAGCCTACCTCATCAATACCGCGCGGGGAGAGGTCGTCGACGAACACGCCCTCGCCCAATCCCTCTGGTTCGGCACCATCGCGGGCGCGGGCCTCGACGTCTTTGAACGCGAACCCTCTGTCCCCGACGCGCTTCTGAACGCCGACAACCTGGTCCTCTTGCCCCATCTCGGCTCGGCCACCCGCGAAACGCGCGAGGCGATGGGTTTCCGCGTGCTGGAAAACCTGACCGCCTTCTTCGAGGGCCGCACCCCCCGCGACCGGGTGGCGTAAGTCAGGAGGGAAAACTGGTAGGCCCGGAGGGACTCGAACCCCCAACCAAGGCGTTATGAGCGCCCTGCTCTAACCAATTGAGCTACAGGCCCGTAGCCGCCCTTTGCCTAGCAGACCCGCTGTGCGGGTCAAGTCAAAGCCGGAATCGGACAGGGACTTGAGATATTCCAGGCCGCTGTTACACTTCACACAACAAAACGCGAACACGCGAAAAGGGACAGGAAATGAAAACAGTTACGACCGCACTCACCTCGGCCGCAGCCTGGGTTACATCCTACGTTACGGCCCATGCTGGCGTTATTGCTCCGCCTCCGGCCGTCGACAACGACAATGGCAATGAGGGCCTCCTGCTCCTTGTCCTGGTCGGCGCAGTGATCTTCGCCTTGGCGAAGGGCAAGGCGAAACCGGTCGAAGCGGGCGCGCCCGAGATTGTCGATGCCGAGGACGGGGCGGGGACCGGCAAGTACTGATCCCTCAGCCCAGCCGCAGCATCCTGCGGACCGGGTCCCACAAGACAGGCCAAAGCCGCTGCGTCATCAGCGGCTTTTCCATTTCTTCGGTCAGCCCGAAGATCACCCGCTCGGTCCCCCGGATCACGTAGAGGGTCCCGAACATCCAGTCCCAGATCGCCAACGAATTGCCCAGGTTCTTGCCGTAATGCGCGGGATCGACACTGTGGTGGATCTGGTGCTGCGCGGGCGAGATCAGGATGTGCTCCAGAACCGGGCCATAGCTCAGCCAGACGTGCGAATGGTGCAAGGCGGCAAGCCCCGCATTCGCCAGCACGATGAAAACGTTGATCCCCGCAATTTCCGCAACCGCCATTCCTTCGGTCAAAGACCCTATCAGCAGGCCCTGGCAAAGACCTACGAAAATGGCCACCGCCCCGTCTGTCAGCAAAAGCGACAACGGGTGCTGCCGGTAGGTGGTGAACGGTGTCATGACCTCGGCGCTGTGGTGGACGGCATGCAGGGGCCAGATCACCGACCAGCGGTGAAAGAACCGGTGCGTCCAGTACAGCGCAAAGTCCGACGGCAACCAAAGAACCAGGGCCAGAGCCACCGGCCCCAGGCTCCCGGCGGGCAGCAGGGGGGGCACCACCCTCGCCACCCAGACCGCGACCAGCGTTGTCAGGGCAACACCCCCAAAAACTCCCAGCACGGCCAGCAACCGGCCAAGCACGAACAACTGCAGGTCAATCAGATGCGAAGGATGCCGCCAGATGCGCGCCGGGAAAAGCCAGCGCCAGAAGCCCTGACCTGCCCCCTGCCGCCGGTAGACCACAAAGGCCACCAGCCCCGCCAGCGCCAGATAGACCGGGGCTGTGACCAAGCCCGGCCCGAACAGCGCCTGATAGACAAAGCTTATCGCGTCCAACCCCGACCCCCGGCTTACGCCAAGCCATCAAGCAAGCCGCGAAACCCGTCAAGCCCGCAGTTGCCGATACCCCGCAACTGGTGTAGCGGACGGGCGAACGGGCGGCAGCGAAGGAGCGGGCGATGACTGCAGGGCACAACGGTCTGACCTATGCGGATGCAGGGGTGGACATCGACGCCGGAAACGCCCTTGTCGACCGGATCAAGCCCGCCGCCAAATCCACCAGCCGGTCTGGCGTTATGGGCGGCCTCGGCGGCTTCGGCGCGCTCTTTGACCTCAAGGCTGCGGGCTACCGGGACCCGATCCTTGTGGCTGCGACCGACGGTGTCGGCACCAAGCTGCGCATCGCCATCGACACCGGCCATGTCGACACCATCGGCATCGACCTTGTCGCGATGTGCGTCAACGACCTCGTTTGCCAGGGTGCCGAGCCGCTGTTCTTCCTCGACTATTTTGCCACGGGCAAGCTTGAGGTGGATCAGGCCGCCCGCATCATCACCGGCATCGCCAAGGGCTGCGCCGACAGCGGCTGTGCGCTGATCGGTGGGGAAACCGCCGAGATGCCGGGCATGTACCACAAAGGCGACTTCGACCTTGCCGGGTTTGCGGTCGGCGCGATGGAGCGCGGCCAGGACCTGCCGCGTGACGTCCAGAAGGGCGACGTCCTTCTCGGCCTCGCCTCCAGCGGAGTCCATTCGAACGGCTACAGCTTCGTCCGTAAGGTCGTCGAACTCAGCGGCCTGGGCTGGGACGCAGCCTCGCCGTTCTCGGATGGAACTCTGGGCCAGGCCCTCCTGACCCCCACCCGCCTTTACGTCAAGCAGGCCCTCGCTGCCGTTCGCGCCGGAGGGGTCCACGGCCTTGCCCACATCACCGGCGGCGGGCTGACCGAGAACCCCCCGCGCGTTCTGCCCGAAGGCCTCGCCTGCGAGATCGACCTCGGGTCATGGCAGCTGCCGCCTGACTTCCGTTGGCTCGCCCAGACCGCCAACATGTCGGAACCCGAACTTCTGAAAACCTTCAACTGCGGCATCGGCATGATCCTCGTCGTCGCCGAAGCGGAAGCCGACAGCCTGACTGCGCTCCTCCAGGGCGAAGGTGAAACCGTCACCCGCCTTGGCCGGATCGTCGAAGGGCAGGGGGTCATCTACCGGGGCAAGCTTCTTTGAAGCGCGTCGCCATCCTGATTTCCGGGGGTGGCTCGAACATGGTGGCGCTGGTGCGGGACATGGCGGGCGACCATCCCGCGCGCCCTGTCCTCGTCGCGTCGAACGACCCCATCGCCGCGGGCCTCCAGAAAGCCGCCGCCCTAGGCCTCCCGACTGCCGCTGTCGACCACCGCGACTATCCCAGCCGCGCGGCTTTCGAGGCCGCCCTCATCACCCATATCGACGCCGCAAACCCGGACATCCTCTGCCTTGCGGGTTTCATGCGCATCCTTACGCCCGGCTTCATCCGCCGCTATCAGGGCCGGATGCTGAACATCCACCCCTCGCTCTTGCCGAAATACCCGGGCCTTCACACCCACGCCCGCGCCCTTGCCGCAGGCGACAGTGAGGCCGGCTGTACCGTTCACGAGGTAACCGCCGATCTCGACGCCGGTCCCATCCTCGGACAGGCCCGCGTCCCCGTCCTTCCCGGCGACACTGAAGACACCCTCGCTGCCCGCGTCCTGACCCAGGAACATCGCCTCTACCCCGCCGTCCTGCGCCGCTTTGCCGCCGGGGACCGCACGCCCGTCACCCTAAGCTGACGGCCCGTCCGGCCGCGACAGCACGAACCCGCAGCCCACCGCGATCAGCGTGCCTTGCGCCAGTAGCAGCGGCCAGGCCAGCCCGAACCAAAGCGACCCCGCGAACACCACCGCCATGCTGCCCACCGCCAACCGCTTGGCCGGGCGCGAGATCGCGCCGTGCTTCTCCCAGTTGCGGATCGGCGGCCCAAGCGTCGGATGTGCCAGCAGCCAGCGGTGTAACCGTGGCGAGGACTTCGCGAAACACCCCGCCGCAAGCAGCAGGAACGGCGTCGTCGGCAGGATCGGCAGCACCACCCCAATAAGCCCGAGACCCAGCAACAGAAGTCCTGCCATCAGCCACAGACTTCGCATCGCGCCCTCCACGAAAGCGCCAGCAAGCCACGCCAGCGTCGCCACCACAACCCCGGCTCTTTTCTTTTCCGCCGGTCCCGCCTATAGCGACGCGGAAATAAGCGGGATGACCCCGCGGCGAAAGGCAAGCCCCATGCGCACGATCACCACGACCGAAGACCTCGCCGACTATTGCGCGCTTGCCAAAAGCCAGCCCTTCGTCACCATCGACACCGAATTCCTGCGCGAACGCACGTACTGGTCCAAGCTGTGTCTGATCCAGATGGCGCTTCCCGGCGCGGGCGAGGCTGTGCTCATCGACCCGATCGAGGGCGACGAGATGTCGCTCGAACCGCTTTACGACCTCTTCCGCCACGAGGCGACCGTGAAGGTCTTTCACGCCGCCCGGCAGGACCTGGAGATCTTCTTCGTCGAAGGCGGAGTCTTTCCCAAACCCCTTTTCGATACCCAGATCGCCGCAATGGTCTGCGGCTTTGGCGAACAGGTCGGCTATGAAACCCTGGTCAAGAAGATCGCCCGCGCCGACCTCGACAAGACCTCGCGCTTCACCGACTGGTCGCGCCGACCGCTATCGGACGCGCAGAAGGAATATGCGCTGGCCGACGTGACCCACCTGCGGGGCATCTACGAATGGCTCGCCGCGCAGTTGAAGAAGAACGGCCGCGCTGACTGGGTGGCCGAAGAGCTTGCCGTCCTGACCGATCCCGCGACTTATACCGTCGCCCCGGATGAGGCTTGGCAGCGGATCAAGACCCGCACCACCTCGGGCCGCTTTCTGGCCGTGGTCAAGGCGCTTGCGCGCTTCCGCGAAGCCTATGCCCAGGGTCAGAACGTGCCGCGCAGCCGCGTGATGAAGGATGACGCCCTTCTCGAACTCGCCTCGACCCGGCCCTCCACGGTCGAGGAGTTGGGCCGCTCGCGCCTTCTTCTGCGCGAAGGCCGCAAGCCCGAGATCGCCGAAGGCATCCTTTCCGCCGTGAAGGAAGGCCTCGAAATGCGGCCCGAAGACATTCCCCGGGTCGAAACCTCGCGCGACCAGATGCAGGTCAACCCGGCATTGGCCGACCTTCTGCGTGTGCTTCTGAAGGCCAAATCCGAAAGCCTCGGCGTCGCCCCCCGCCTGATAGCCTCCTCAGCCGATCTTGACCTGATCGCCGCCGGAGAACGCGAGGTTCCTGCGCTGGCAGGCTGGCGGCGTGAAGCTTTCGGCGACGACGCAATCCGGCTTTGCAAGGGCGAGATCGCGCTTTCGGCGAAGGGCAACGAGGTCCGTGTCGTCCATCTCTGAGGAGGCGCAGGCGAAACGGCGCAAAAGGCAGACCGTCCCGCTTACCGGCGCGATGCTCGCGCGTTGGTGGCACCCTGAACCACAATCTCGCGCACGTTCGACAGCTTCACATCCGAGATGAAGGTGGCAACATCGACCTGCCGCGACTGCGGGGTGTTGGCGTCCGTTCTGCCGGGCGGTGGCGAAATGCGGAACTCGTAGACCAGCGAGCCATCGTCGCTCACTGGCTGCGGCACCAGCTCGGCCTGCCAGTAGCCCTGAACTGGCAACTGCCCCCGTGCCCGCACGATTGCGCCGCCCGGCATCGGCTCGACCGACAACGATACAACGGCGTCGACCAGCCCCCGCGGATCGGCCTTTTTACCCGGCAGGACGATTGCATCGCGCGGCTGGGACTTCCTGAACCAGTTGCGAGGGTTCAGCTTGCTTTCGCGAAAACCCCCGCATCCGGCAAGAGCGACGCCAAGGCCAAGAACAAGATGACGGCGGGACAGGGTCATGGTGGCTTTCCTGATGCGTTGCCCCTTGGGTAGCCGATGGGGCGACGTTTGAAAAGCGCATCTTGGGCTGGACCTTTGGTGCACCCCGCCTTACCTCACCTTCAGCGTTGGAGAGCATGATGGCCACCCAAGCCTTTGAAGAGATCGCCGAAACCTTCGACTTCCTCGACGACTGGGAAGAGCGTTACCGCCATGTCATCGAACTGGGCAAGGCGATGCCGCCCCTGGACGACAGTTTCAAGGTGCCAGCGCTCAAGGTGCAGGGCTGCGCCAGCCAGGTCTGGCTGCGTCCGATGATCGAAAACCAAAGTTTCGACTTTCAGGGAGACTCGGACGCGATGATCGTCCGCGGCCTGATCGCTGTCCTTCATGCGCTGTACTCGGGCCTGCCCGTCGCAGAGGTCGCCAAAGTCGACGCCGTCGCCGAACTGGGCCGGCTTGGTCTGAACGACCACCTCTCAAGCCAGCGCTCGAACGGGTTGCGCGCCATGGTCCAGCGCATCCGCGAGGAAGCCGCTAGCCGCGCGTGACCGTCACCCGGTCGGTGTAGAACGCCAGATGCCCCGCAATCTGCGCCACATCTGCCTTGGGCTCCTCATAGGACCAGACCGCGTTGTCCAGCACCCCGTCCGGCGTGGTGATCGAATAATAGCTCGCCTGACCCTTCCAGGGGCAGGTTGTCGCCCGGGTGGTCCGCTTCAGCTTGCCCATAGCGATATCCCCGCGCGGGACATAGACGACCGGGGGATAGCCCCCCTCCCGCATCTCAAGCGCGTTCCGGCTTTCCCCCAGAGAGATCTTCCCGGCAGCGATCGAAACCGGCCCTTCAATCGGCGTGATCGTGATATGGCTGGACATGGTGGCTCCTCAGATTGGGGCGCAAGCGCCCTTCAACCACCCAAGGGTAGCACCCGACACGCGGTTGCCAAGTTTTTCCAGCACCTCGGCGTGGTAGGCATCCAGCCAGCGTACCTCGCCAGGTGACAGCTCCGCGCGCAGGATCAGGCGGCGATCAAACGGCACGAAGGTCAGCGTCTCGAAGGACATCTGCGCCCGGTTGTCACCCAGGGCAGGGGCCTCCTGCACCACGATCAGGTTCTCCAGCCGGATTCCGAAAGCACCTTCCCGGTAATAGCCCGGTTCGTTCGACAGGATCATCCCGGGCTCCAGCGATACTTCCGAGACGCGCGAAATCCGCTGCGGCCCTTCATGCACCGACAGGAACGCCCCCACGCCATGCCCGGTGCCGTGGTCATAGTCCTGCCCGGCAACCCACAGGTTGAACCGCGCCAGCGCGTCGATGTCACGCCCCGGCAGCCCCTTCGGAAACCGCACCCGGCTGATCGCGATCAGCCCCTGCAACACCCGCGTATAGCACTCTCGCGCCTCCTGACCCGGATCACCGATGGCCACAGTCCGGGTGATGTCTGTCGTTCCGTCGACATACTGCGCCCCCGAATCGACCAGCAGAAGCTCGTTCTGCTGCACTGGGCGGTTGGTCTCCTCGGTCACCCGGTAATGCATGATCGCGCCGTTCGGCCCGGCGCCGCAGATCGTGTCAAAGCTGATGTCATGCAGCGCATTCGTCGCCCGCCGGAACCCCTCCAGCGCGGTCACTACCGAAATTTCGGTCAACCCGCCCGAAGGCGACGCCTCATCGAGCCAGCGCAGAAACTCCACCATCGCCGCGCCGTCGCGCAGATGCGCCTCGCGCGTGGCGGCGATCTCGGCGGCGTTCTTGCAGGCCTTGGGCAGGCGGCAGGGGTCATCGCCCCAGACGACGTCCACTCCCGCGCCTTTCAGGATATCCGAAACTGCAATCGGCGCCGTTCCCTTGTCCACCCTTACTGGCCCCCGCAGCCCGGTCAGCGCACCCACGAAGGCCTCGGCCGGATGCAACGTGACCTCCGGCCCCAGATGGGCCCGCACGGCGTCATCCAGCTTCGGCGGGTTCACGAACAGATCGACCCGCCCATCATCCCGCAGCACCGCAAAGCCATGCAGCACCGGGTTCTTCGGCACATCTGCGCCCCGGATGTTCAATAGCCAGCAAAGCGAATCCGGCAGCGTGATCACCGCCGCCGTCTGTTCCGCCTTCCGCAGTCCCTCGGCCAGTCGGGCGCGCTTGTCCGCATGGCTTTCCCCGGCCAGTTCGACCGGATGGGCAAAAGCCATCCCCATCGGTGCCGCAGGCTGATCCGGCCAGATCATGTCCACCGGATTTCCACTGACAGCAGAAATGCTTACGCCCGTTCCTTCAACCGTCTTCTGAAGTCTTTCGACCTCATCCGCCGTATGCAGCCAGGGGTCGAACCCGACCACACCCGCCGCCAGCTTCTCTCGGACCCAGTCGCCCGGCTTCACCTCTGGCCAGGGGACCGGGGTGAACGACCCAAGGTCAACCTGCGCCTTCACCTGTGTCCGGTAGCGCCCGTCGATGAACACCCCCGCCACGTCCGGCAGCACGATGCAGAACCCGGCCGATCCGGTGAACCCGGTCAGCCATTGCAGCCTTTCATCCCGCGCCGCGACATACTCGCCCTGATGCACATCGGACCGGGGCACGATGAACCCGGCAAGTCCCATATCCCGCAACCGCGCGCGCAACGCCGACAGCCGCGGCGGCCCCTGGTCAGGTGAAGCATGGCTCTCAAAGCTTTGAAACATCGGCCGCTTTCCCTTGCACAGCTATCGTTCAGGGGCCCGCCCCGGCCCGCCGCATCCCCAGCGCCCGGGCGCGTTTCTTCGGGTCCACCTCGAACAGACCCGCCAACTGCTCGGTCATCGCCCCCGCCAACTGCTCGACGTCCGTGATGGTCACTGCCCGTTGATAATAGCGCGTCACGTCATGCCCGATGCCGATCGCGATCAACTCCACCGCCCGCCGCCGTTCGACCATCGCGATCACATCGCGCAGGTGCTTTTCCAGATAGCTCGCCGGGTTCACCGACAGCGTCGAATCGTCCACCGGCGCCCCGTCGGAAATCACCATCATGATCTTGCGCGCCTCGGGCCGCGCCAGCATCCGCCGGTGTGCCCATTCCAGCGCCTCGCCGTCGATGTTTTCCTTCAGCAGTCCCTCTTTCATCATCAGCCCAAGGTTCGGTCGCACCCGACGCCACGGCGCGTCCGCCGATTTGTAGATGATGTGCCGCAGGTCGTTCAGCCGTCCCGGCACCTGCGGCCGTCCTTGTGCCAGCCACCGTTCGCGTGACTGCCCACCTTTCCAGGCCCGCGTGGTAAAGCCCAGGATCTCGACCTTAACCGAACACCGCTCCAGCGTCCGGGCCAGCACATCCGCGCAGATCGCCGCGATGGAAATCGGCCGCCCCCGCATCGACCCCGAGTTATCGAGGAGCAACGTCACGCAAGTATCGCGGAACTCCGTGTCCTTCTCCTGCTTGAAGCTCAGCGGAGTCGTCGGGTTCGCCACCACCCGGGCCAGTCGCCCGGCGTCCAGCGTGCCTTCCTCCAGATCGAACAGCCACGACCGGTTCTGCTGCGCCTGCAAGCGACGCTGCAGCTTGTTCGCCAACCGGCTGACGGCCCCCTTCAAGGGCTCAAGCTGCTGGTCCAGATAGGCGCGCAGACGCTCCAGTTCGGCGGGTTCAGCAAGTTCCTCGGCCTTGATTTCCTCATCGAAATCCGTGGTATAGACGCCGTAGTTCGGATCGGCGTCCGAATGCGGGGCGGGCGGCGGCGGCTCCAGCGGGGCCTCGCCCTCGGGCAGCTCCGCCTCGTCGCCCTGCTCCATGTCGGCGCTGTCTTCCATCGTGACCTGCGCCTGGGACTGGTCCTGCTGGTCTTCCTGCGACCGCTCGGGCGACGCCTCGCTGTCCTCGGATTCCTCCTGCTCTTCGCCGGCCGAATCCGGGCTGTCCTGGTCCTCCTCGGCCTGATCGTCGCCGGCGTCTTCCGGCGCGTCGGGGTCGTCACCCAACTGGTCGCCATAGCCAAGGTCGGCAATCACCTTCCGCGTCAGCCGCGCAAAGGCCGCCTGGTCGCCCAGGACATTGTCGAGGTTGGACAGCGTCTCGCCCGCTTGTTCCTCGACAAAGCCGCGCCAAAGGTCCGCCGCATGCTCTGCCGACTTCGGCAGGGCCCGTCCGGTGGCCATCTGCCGCACGAGATAGCCCGCCGCGACCGGCAGCGGCACTTCGCTG
The DNA here is from genome assembly GCA_009773055.1 of Paracoccaceae bacterium. Taxonomy (GTDB): domain Bacteria; phylum Pseudomonadota; class Alphaproteobacteria; order Rhodobacterales; family Rhodobacteraceae; genus Tabrizicola. The sequence continues at coordinate 42,895 of WOUW01000010.1, read as the reverse complement.
GCCTGCGTCACCTGGCCATAGCCCTTGCGGTCTGCTTCGTTGCCGATCTTCGCCTCGATGTTGCCAGCCGTCCCCGGCATCGCAAGCGCACCGACCGCCTCGCAGCGTGCGTTTTCCATCGCGTCGTAGATATCGCGCGCCAAGGGGCCCGTCGGGGCATAGCGTGTCGCCACGGCGTCGTCATGATACTTCCGCCGCAAGGCAAATGCATCTGCCGTGCCCCGCGCCAGCAGCACCTCGTCCCGCGTCATCCGCCGCGAAACCTGCGGCAGTCGCACGCCTTCCTTGTTCATGCCCGCAGGATCGACCGAATAGGTCACGGTCATCTCGGGGTCATCCGCCATCGTGCGCGTGGCCTCAGCCAGAGCTTTCTTGAACGGATCTGCGGGGTTGTCGCTGCGGTTGCTCATATCCCAGATAAAGCACCACCCGGCGGCGTGAGCAAGCGCCCCCGTGCGCCCTCGCACAGACCCGGCGCGGGAGTGTGGAATTGGCAGGCCCCCCCTTCACCCCACATACCACGGCACCGCATGCAGAAACTCAGCCAAGGAACCTGACCAATGGCCAACCCGAAAATCGCGATCATCGTATCCTCGACCCGCCCGACCCGCTTTGCCGACATCCCGACCGCCTGGATCAAGGCCCAGGCTGAAGCCCGCGGCGACATCGACGTCGAGGTCGTGGACCTCCGCGACCACAAGCTGCCCTTCTTCGCCGAAGTCGCCTCGAACGCCTGGGCCCCCTCGCAAGACCCGGCCGCCGTGGCCTGGCAGAAGAAAGTCGGCGAGTTTGACGGCTACATCTTCGTCGTCGCCGAATACAACCGCTCGGTCACCGGCGAGCTGAAGAACGCGCTGGACCAAGCCTATGTCGAATGGGCGAAAAAGCCGATGGGCGCTATCGCCTACGGCTCGATGGGCGGTGCCAACGCGCTGGGTCACCTGCAGAACATCGGCGTCGAGCTGCAGATGGTCCCGACCCGCAACAACGTCCGCATCGGCGGCGGTGACTTCTTCAAGGTCCACCCGGGATTTGGCGGCAGCGGCAACCTCGGTGACATCGAAGGTTCGATCGCGCCCTCCGCCAAGGCAATGCTCGATGACGTGGTCTGGTGGGCGCACGCCACCAAAGCTGCCCGCGGCTAAGGCCTTGAGCTAGCTCAGGATCATCCCGCGACATTCGGCGGCCAGGGCTTCGGCTCTGGCCGCTGCCGTTTCCACGATGCGCGCATCCTGGGAATACCGTGCCTGATGCAACAATGCCCGTTGCGCGACCTTAGCGTCGATCCGCCATGCCATTACCTCCCGCCCCGCGCCCTCGGGCATCGACGCTTCGATCAACGACACCATCGCCAGAAGCTCGGCCTCGGTTTGCTCCGACCCCGGCCCGTCGAACATCCACTGATCTTCCATCACCGCCGAAAGCCGCCCCGCGCAGACCGCAAACTCGCGCAACAGGGGATCGGCCGCTCCGGAGGCAGGGATCACCCCGAGCATGAAGACGGCCAGAGAAGTTTCCAAACCGCGCGCCATTTCAGCATGAGGCGCGATGAATCGCCCCTTTTCAAGGCGAAATGAAAACTTCTACGACAGAATCCATGTCACAGCATCCGGCACCAATCGGGGCTTCGCCCGCCCGTATAGGGCACGGCATATCCCGTCGCGATCATCGTGCGCGCGACATCCCTGCCGCCAACCCACAGCTGGACAAGCTCACGGCCATAGCGGTCGTTGCCCGCAAATCGGGCGCCGGTGATCGGGCCATTGCGCAGGAGCCCGCGCAGGATCTCTGTCGCCTGACGTCCCGCGGCAAGCTCTTGGCTGCAACCCGGCGAATAGACCTCGGGCGTGTCAAAACCCAGCAGCCGCGCCTTGACCTCACCCGTGCCCGGGCAGGCCAAGTGGATCGTGTCTCCATCGACGACATAGGTCACGCGGCACCCGTTTCCGGGAGCAGCCGCAGGATCGCCGGGCATCGCGACAGCCGTCGGGACGCAAGCCACCAGATTGTTCGCACCTATCAGGAACGCGAGGGCCCGGCCTAACCAAGCCCCCCGCATCTTACTTCATCGCCATGCTGGCCGCGCTCTCGGGCAGCTCCTCGGCGAAACAGCGTTGGTAGAACTCGGCCACGGTCTGACGCTCCAGCTCGTCGCACTTGTTCAGGAAGGTCAGTCGGAAGGCATAGCCTACATTGCGGAAGATCTCGGCGTTGGCAGCCCAGTTCAGCACCGTCCGGGGGCTCATCACCGTCGACAGATCGCCGTTCATGAACGCCGTCCGCGTCAGGTCGGCGACGGTCACCATCTGGCTGATGGTCTTGCGGCCCTTGTCGGTGTTGTAGTGCGGGCTTTTCGCCAGCACGATCGCGGTTTCCGCGTCATGGCTCAGGTAGTTCAGCGTCGCCACCAGCGACCAGCGGTCCATCTGCGCCTGGTTGATCTGCTGGACCCCGTGATAAAGCCCCGTCGTATCCCCAAGACCCACCGTGTTCGACGTCGCGAACAGGCGGAAACTGGGGTGCGGCGTGATGATCTCGTTCTGGTCCAGCAGCGTCAGTTTGCCGTCATGCTCCAGCACGCGCTGGATCACGAACATCACGTCGGCCCGGCCCGCATCATATTCGTCGAAGACGATGGCAACGGGGTTGCGCAGCGCCCAGGGCAGGATGCCCTCGTGGAACTCCGTCACCTGCTTGCCGTCGCGCAGCTTGATCGCGTCCTTGCCGATCAGGTCGATCCGGCTGATGTGGCTGTCCAGGTTTACCCGCACGCAGGGCCATTGCAGCCGCGCCGCAACCTGCTCGATATGCGTCGATTTGCCCGTCCCGTGATAGCCCTGGATCATCACCCGCCGGTTGTAGGCAAAGCCCGCGAGAATCGCCAAAGTCGTATCGGGGTCGAACTTGTAGGTCGGGTCGATATCGGGCACGCGGTCGGTGCGCTCGGCAAAGCCCTTCACACGCATGTCGGTGTCGATCCCGAACACATCGCGGACCGAGACTTCCTCGGTCGGTTTCATCGCATGATCCAGCATCGCACGCGCCCTTGTAAGCAGCCCGGCACCCCATTGTGCCACGCCAAGTCATCCTTGGAACATATCGCCGGGGGGTTCAAGGGGAAGGGGCGCATCATCCCCGTCTTCCCGTTCGCGTGACCCTGCAACTTCGTGCTTCGTCGCCACGTAGTTTCCCGCATAGCCTGTCTGAAAGAGAGGTCCGCCATGCACCGCCGCCTGTTCCTGATCACCGCCGCCGCCTTCGCCGCCCCCATGGCACGGGCCGAGACTTTTGAGGTCACCCTGACCGAAGCGGAATGGCGCGACCGCCTGTCCGACCTCGCCTACCGGGTCCTGCGCGAAGAGGCGACCGAACGCCCGGGCACCAGCCGCCTGAACCTGGAAAAGCGCAAGGGAACCTACCACTGCGCCGGCTGCGACCTTGCCGCCTTCTCGTCGGACACCAAGTACGAAAGCGGCACCGGTTGGCCCTCTTTCTGGCAACCGCTGCCCGACGCCATCCGCACCCGCGAGGACGGCGGCCTCTTCGGCGCGCGGACCGAGGTGCATTGCCGCCGCTGCGGTGGCCATTTCGGCCATGTGTTCACCGACGGTCCCGAACCCACGGGCCTGCGCTACTGCATGAACGGCGTGTCGCTGGCCTTCAAACCGGCCTGAGCGCTATTCCCTGAAAAACCGGCTGTCCTTCAGCTGGTCCCAAGCCCAGACGACCTCTTGCAGCCGCTCTTCGTCGCGCCGGTCGCCGCCGTTCATGTCGGGGTGCAGATCCTTGACCAGAACCTTGTACTGCCTGCGGATCTCGGTCTTGGTCCAGGTGTCGCGCGCATCGAGGATCTCGATCGCCTTGCGCTCGGTCGGCGGCAGTTTCCGCGTCGCGGTCGAGGTCGGCTTGCCGGGGTTCTGCGTGGCCTTCTCTCCCAGCAGGGACATCGGGTCGTTCACCCCAAGCCGCGCCCAGGCGTTGCCGTCACCGAGGCGGCTGAACGGCTTGGTCTCGCGTTCCCAGACCCGATCCTTGTCGAGGAACTTCTGGAACTCCTCGTCGGTGGTGCCGTTGAAAAAATTCCATTTCAGATTGTATTCGCGGATGTGGTCCTTGCAGAACCAGAAGAACTCATCCAGCAGGTCTGGCGATTTCGGCGCGCGGAAGGCGGCCTTGACCTTGCAGCCGGGATAATCGCAGGGCTTGTCGGCGGTGTCGAACGCGCCCGACATGCCCCGCCGACCCGCCTTCTTGCGCTTCTTGTCCGCCGCAGCGCTCAGGTTGAATTCAAAGGGCGGGCGATTGGACATGCGGGTTGGGCCTTTCCGACTCGGGGCCACGAGTTTAGGGCTTATCCCGGAAGTTGGAAGGGGGCAGGACTGACATGGGTGTGAAAGACGACATCGAGGACCGCCTGACCGCCGCCTTTCACCCTTCGGTGCTGGACGTGGTGAACGAAAGCCACAAGCACGCCGGGCACGCGGGCGATGACGGCTCTGGTGCCAGCCACTTCCACATCACCATCCGGGCCGAGGCCTTCCGCGACCTGTCCCGCGTCGCCCGCCACCGCGCCGTGCATGCCGCACTGGGCGACCTGAACCAGCGGGTGCATGCGATTGCGCTGGATATCGGGTAGGGTAGGCGGGCCATCGCAGGTGCGCTACAGCGCGCCGCCTCCCACCAGCACTCCGCAAGTTGCGGATTTCATGCGGCATCCTTGCTCACTACGGCGGGGAACGCATCAAAGTTCAAACGCACGCGAACACCACTCCCTGTCCCGGAGGTCAAGAAAGGGAGCGTTTCGCCTGACTTGCTCATTTCACAAATACTCTGGGGGTTTGGGGGTGAAACCCCCATCGTTCAAGCCGGTTGGCGCTTGCGCCAGAGGCGAGACAGAAGGCTTGCGCGCAAGCGCTCAACTCGGAAACTGCCCCGACCTGCGCGAAACGCCAGAGGTTAAGCAACCCCTAACGCCCACGGCCAACCCCTTGAAATCAAACAACCCGAAAACCTGCCCGCGCGTGGGCAGTCACCCCGCCTTGACCCGCAGCCGCCAGGCGTGAAGGAGGGGCTCGGTATACCCCGAAGGCTGCTCCCGCCCCTTGAAGACCAGATCGCAGGCCGCCTGAAACGCCGCCCCCTGGAAGGCCGGGGCCATCGGTCGGTACAGCGGATCGCCCGCGTTCTGCCGGTCCACCACTGCTGCCATCTTCTTCATCGCCTCGGTGACTTCCTCGGCCGTCACCACCCCATGATGCAGCCAGTTCGCGATGTGCTGGGCCGAGATCCGGCAGGTCGCCCGGTCCTCCATGAGGCCCACGTCATTCACATCCGGCACCTTGGAACAGCCCACCCCCTGATCGATCCAGCGCACCACGTACCCCAGGATCCCCTGCGCGTTGTTCTCGACCTCCCGCAGCACCTGAGCCCGGTTCCAGGCCTGAAAGCTGGCCAGCGGGATATCCAGGATCCCGTCCACATGCGCCCTCCGGCCCCCCTTCGCCAGCCGCGCCTGGACCGCGAAGACGTCGACCTTGTGGTAGTGCAGTGCATGCAGCGTCGCGGCGGTGGGCGAGGGCACCCAGGCCGTATTCGCCCCCGCGCGGGGATGGGCGATCTTCTCGTCCAGCATCGCCGCCATCAGGTCCGGCATCGCCCACATCCCCTTGCCGATCTGGGCCTTCCCAGACAACCCGCACTCCAGCCCGATATCGACGTTCAGGTTCTCATAAGCGGTGATCCAGGACTTCCGCTTGATGAAGTCCTTCCGGCTGAACGCCCCCGCCTCCATGCTGGTATGAATCTCGTCCCCGGTCCGATCCAGAAACCCGGTGTTGATGAAGGCAACCCGCCCCTTCGCCGCCCGGATGCACTCCTTCAGGTTGACCGAGGTCCGTCGCTCCTCGTCCATGATACCCAGCTTCACCGTGTTCGCAGGCAGGCCCAGCAGCCCCTCCACCCGCGCCATCACCGCGTCGGCAAAACTCACTTCCTCCGGCCCGTGCATCTTCGGTTTCACCACATAGACCGACCCCAGGACCGAGTTCCGCATCCCCTCGGCCTTCTTCAGGTCATGCAGCGCAATCGCGACAGTCACCATTGCGTCCATCAAGCCCTCGGGCACCTCGGACCCGTCCGGCAGCAGGATCGCCGGGTTGGTCATCAGGTGGCCCACGTTCCGGATCCACATCAGCGCGCGGCCTTTCAGGGTGAACGGGCTGCCAGCGGGGTCCAGATATTCGCGGTCCGCCGCCAGCCGACGCTCGACCTTTCGACCGGACTTCTCGAAGACCTCGGACAGCGTGCCCTTCATCAACCCCAGCCAGTTCCGGTAAGCGCCAACCTTGTCCTCGGCATCGACGCACGCGACTGAATCCTCGCAATCCATGATCGCCGTCAGCGCGCTTTCCAGTTGCACGTCGGCCAGCAGGGCCTGATCGCGCGAGCCGATGAAATGTGCGCGGTCGAAGACCAGTTCCACATGCAACCCGTTGTTCCGCTTCACGGCGTAGCGGCGCACGTCGGCGTGGCTCGTTCCGACAATCGGAAAGGCTTCGTCCAGAAACACCCGTGATCGTGCCACGACCCGCGCGCCCCGGCCCCGCTCATACCCGCCCAACGGTGGAGCCGAGCCCATCGCATCGGTCCCGTAAAGGCAATCATACAGACTTCCCCAGCGCGCATTCGCCGCGTTCAGCGCGTAGCGGGCGTTTGTCACCGGCACCACAAGCTGGGGCCCGGGCACTTTGGCCACCTCGGCGTCGACATTGGTCGTCTGGATGGTGAAAGCCGGGCCTTCGGGCAAGAGATAGCCGATTTCAGCCAGAAACGCCTTATAGGCCCCATGATCATGCGCTTGGCCGCGGCGGGCGACATGCCAGGCGTCGATCTTCGCTTGAAGATCGTTGCGCTTGGCCAGCAGCGCACGGTTCTTCGGTGCAAAATCCGCCAACAGGTCCGCCAGGCCCGACCAGAAATCCCCTGCCGCGATCCCGGTGCCCGGCAGTGCCTCATCCTCGACAAATCGGGCGAGCACCGCGTCCACCTGAAGCCCCGAACGATCCAGACGCTTGGTCATCGCATGTCCTCCGCAAGGCCGGTCCGGCCGCTTGTATGCTGTGGCACACAATAGGCGACAGGGCAGGGGGTCAGCAAGGAAAGCAGGGGCTCAATTTCAGGCAAGGGTCGAAAATCACTTGTCGTGGAAAACGGATGATACGAAACTTCGCCAACTTGCTAAGTTTCGCTTTCCTTGGACCGCGAAGGGAGTATAGTTAGCAACATGGCTAAGCATGATCCCCACCTCGACCTTTTGTTCCACGCGTTGTCCGATCCGACGCGGCGCATGATGCTGAACCGGCTGGCCCGAGGGCCGGCGGCAGTCACCGAACTTGCCGGGCCAACCGGTCTGCGTTTGCCGACAATCCTGCGGCATCTCTCGGTGCTGGAGGCGGCGGGTCTTGTCGCAAGCCAGAAGGACGGCCGTGTCCGGTCCTGTGCCTTTCAGCCCAAGGCGATGGCCCCGATGCACGACTGGCTGGAGGATCAGCGCCGTCTTTGGGAAGGGCGGTTGGACCGGCTGGACGACTATGTGACAAATCTCATGAAGGAGCGGAACCATGGACCTTGATCCGGAACTCGATCTCGTACTCACCCGCGAAGTGAACGCTCCGCGCGAGATCCTTTACACATGCTGGACGACGCCCGAACATCTCGTCCACTGGTTCGTCCCGAAGCCCCACAAGGTGACGGCTTGCGAGCTGGACGTCCGCGTCGGTGGCAAGTGCAACACGACCTTCAATGTCGAGGGCAACGAGATGCAGAACAACGGTGTCTACCTGGAGGTGGTGCCGAACGAAAAGCTCGTGTTCACCGATGCCTACACCGAAGGCTGGAAGCCGGCGCCCGAGCCGTTCATGACCGCGATCCTGACCTTCGAGGATATCGGCAACGGGCGGACGAAATACACCGCCGTCGCCCGGCATCGCAACGCCGACACCGCCAAGGCGCACAAGGACATGGGCTTTTACGACGGGTGGGGCACGGTCGTGACCCAGCTGGAAGAATATGCCCAAGGGTTGAAGAAATGACCGCCGCACCCTTTGCCACGCTTTCGTTCGAGAGGAGCGTCGCAGCCCCGATCGGCACGCTCTATCAGGCCTGGATCGCGCCCGCGGCCCGTGCGGTCTGGGCCCCGCCCGCCCCGGGCGTGACCGTCGAATTCCTTGAATCCGACGCCCGCATCGGCGGCCGGGAAGTCTCGATCTGCCGCTTTCCCGGCACGCCGGATGTCCATGTCGAGGCGGGTTGGCTGCAACTTGTGCCCGACAGCGTGACCGTGAATTACGAGGTGGTGTCCAGCAAGGGTGCGATCGATTCCGTGGCGCTGGTGACCGCACAGTTCAGCGGAGACGCAAAGGCGTCGAAGGTGGCGGTAACGGTCCAGCTGTCCTCGCAGGCGCAGGACATGGCGGCGGGCTATACTCAGGGGTTTGATGCGGGCATTGCCAACCTGACCGGGGTGGCGGAGCGCACGATGATCCTGCAACGTGTGATCAAGGCCCCGGTGTCAGTGGTCTGGGGTGCCTGGATGAACCCGGAAACCCTGCCGAAATGGTGGGGACCGGACGGGTTTTCCTGCAAGACCAGCCGCATCGACCTGCGACAGGGCGGCGAGTGGGTCTTCGACATGATTGCGCCGGACGGCACGGTGTTCCCGAACCATCATCGCTATGGCCAGGTGATCCCCGAGGTCCGGCTCGACTATGCGCTTTTGTGGGGCGAGAACGGGCCAAAGCACGCGGACGCCTGGGCCTCGTTCTCCGAGGAAGGCGGGGCAACCCGTGTTACCCTTGGCATGGTGATGGCGACCGCAAAAGAATACCAGGACGCGAAGGGCTTCGGTGCCGAAGCGCTGGGCCTGCAGACCCTGGGCAAGCTGGCGCGGTCCATCGGGGCGGACTGACGGTCAGTTGTTGGGGGCGCCGCCTTCCGCCTTGCGGCGGGCGACGAATTCCTTCAGTGCCGCGCGAATGCCGGGGTCAAGCTGCGGCTCTTCATAGCTTGAAAGCAGCTCTTTCCAGATCCGGTTGGCGCGGGCAGGGGCCTCTTCCGACCCCCGCGCCAGCCAGGTCGGGAAGTTGTCCCAATTCGACAGCATGGGCGGATGAAAGGCGGTTTCATACATCGCCATCGTCTGCGCGGTGCCGAAGAAATGCCCGCCAACGCCTGCCTCGGCGATGGCTGCCAGCGACAGCGCGTCATCGTTGACGGCGATCGGGCTGAAATAGGCCTGCATCATCCCCAGAAGCTCGGCATCGAGGATCAGCTTTTCAAAACTCGCCGTCAGCCCGCCATGCATCCAGCCTGCGCCATGGATCACCAGATGCGCGCCGCCCATCAGGCAGCCCCACAGCGACATCATGGATTCGTAAGCCGCCTGCGCATCAAGGGCATTGGCCGCCGTGGTATTCGACGACCGGAATGGCACCCCGATCCGGCGGGCAAGCTGCCCCGAGGCCTGCGCCGCCTTGGCATATTCCGGCGTGCCGAAGGCCGGCGCGCCGGTCTTCATGTCGACGTTCGAGGTAAACCCGCCATACATCGCCGGCACCCCGGGCCGCACGATCTGGGTCAGCGCGATCCCGAACATCGCTTCTGCATGCTGCAAGACCAGCGCCCCGGCAAGACTCACCGGGGCCATCGCCCCTGCCAGCGTGAAGGGCGTCACGATGGCGACCTGCCCATGCTCGGCCAGCGCAATCAGCCCCTGTCCCATCGGGTCGTCCAACTGCCGCGGCGAGTTGGTGTTGATCACCCCCATCATCATCGGTTGGCGCGCAAGGTCATCCAGCGACCAGCCCATCGCAAGCGCCGCCATGTGGATGCCGTCCATCGTCCGCTCGGTCCCGAGTGCGTTCAGGTTCCAGCTCTTGTCGAGAAGCGTGCATTGCGACAGGTAGAGGTCCAGATGCCGGGTGGCTGCGGGCAGGTCCAACGGCTCCAGCGGCCCGCCGGATTCCTGCTGGATCACGTTCAGGCTTTGGCACAGGCGGAGGAAGTCCTGCATGTCCTGCAAGGTCCCATCGCGGCGGCCCCGGTCGAGGTCCATCACATAGGCCGGGCCGCCGACCGACGAGAACACCATGTCATTTCCGCCGAAGCGCAGGTCCTTGGCACGGTTCCGCGCGGCGATGGTGAAGGTCTGGGGGACGGACGCCAGCAACTGTTCGATCAGGCCGGAATCGGGGTAGACCATCTGCCCATCCACTCGTGCGCCGGCGCGGCGAAAGTGGTCCAGAGCGCGCGCGTTCAAGACCCGCATCCCTTGCGTTGCAAGCAAGGTCAAGGCCGCCTGATGGATCGCCTCGACGTGATCCTCGCTGATCACCCGGATCGGATCATAGGTCCGGGTCACCTGACCAAAGGGGCGTTGCGGAATGGCGTTCACGCTGCGGGGTGGACGGCGCTGACGCATCAGGCGGGCCCGTGCGACGCACGTTCGCGGCGCGGGGGCAAGTCGGGCTCGCCCAGAAGTCGGGCATAACGGTGGGCAGAATGGACCGCATCGGCGATAGATGACGGTGCCAGACAATCCCCGATGCGGGTGGCCTGGATGCCTTTGGTCTGGAGCGCTTCCCAAAGGTCGGTCTCTGGCAGCCGCCCGGTGCACAGGACCAGCGTGCCGCAGGGCAGGGCCTCTTCGCGCCCGGTGTAGACGCAGGTCAGCCGCATTTCGCCATTTCCCTTCGCTTTCAAGGCTTTCAGGGGGTGAATCACCACCCCTGCCTCGATCAGCCGGGCCTGCAGAAAGTCTTGCTCATTGGTCATCACGGTCCAGGACGACGCCACAGCGGCCGTGGTCACATAGTGGACAGTATGGCCCTGACCCGACAATCTTTCGGCCAGCGCCCCGCCCATGAAATAGTGTTCGTCGTCATAGATCACGACCGGGCCGACGATCCTTGCGCCGGCAAAGACGTCATCGGGGGTCAGGGCGTCTGGCAAGGTCAGGGGCCGGATCGCGTAGACGCCCACGACGTCCCGCCGCCACTGCGACCCCGTGGCCAAGACCACATGATCCGCCCCGAACTCCGCGATGTCCTCGGTGCCCATCCGGCTGGCCGGGAACAACTCGACGTTCGGCAGCTTGTCGATCATGGTGATCCGCCAGTCCCGCACCCTTAGCCAGGTCGACAGCCCCGGCAGCGTCGCCTCGCGCAGAAGACGCCCGCCGAAGGTATCCCCAGCCTCGGCCAACGACACCTCCAAGCCCCGCCGTCCCAGCGTCAGCGCCGCCTCCAAGCCCGCCGGGCCGCCGCCGATCACCAGCGCCTTTTGGCGCTTCGGGTAGACCGCGATCCGCTCGGGATGCCAGCCACGCCGCCATTCCTCGCCCATCGTCGGGTTCTGCGTGCAGCGCAGGCCCACACCTTCGTTGTTCGCCGCCCGGCAGATGTTGCAGCCGATGCATTCGCGGATCTCGTCCTCGCGCCCGTCGCGGATCTTGGCGGGAAGGAACGGATCGGCAATCGACGGCCGCGCCGCCCCGATGAAGTCCTGCACCCCGCGCCTGATCTGGCTGACCATCCGGTCGGGCGAGGTGAAGCGGCCGACCGACACCACCGGCTTCGAGGTCAAGGATTTCACGAAGGCGATATTCTCCTCCTGAAACCCCTCGGCCGAAAACCGCGCTGACCGCGAGTCATTTCCCAACGCCCCCGCAACGTTCACATCCCAAAGGTCGGGCAGTTCCGCCAGCATCTCGATGATCTCGCGGCCCTCGCCCTCGGACGTGATCCCCTCCGGCCCATGCAACTCGTCCACGGCCAGCCGCACCGCCACGGCGCAGGTGTCGCCGACCGCCTCCTTCGTATCCTCGATCATCTCTCGCAGAAGGCGGACCCGGTTCTCCAAGGACCCGCCATAGGCATCGCCTCGCTGGTTCGATCGGCGCGAGAGGAACTGGAACGGCAAGTAATCGTGCCCGGCATAGACATAGACAATGTCGAAGCCGGCCCGCTTTGCGCGCTTGGCCGCATCCCGCTGCCAGCCCCGGAAAGCCTTGATATCGCTCAGGTCCATTGCCCGCGCCGTCGCGGGCAGATGGTAAAGCGCGGGCTGCACATCCGGCGCGATCCCCGGCACCCGCGTCATCCGGTTCGACGCATGCGATCCCCCATGCCAAAGCTCGATCCCGGCCAGCGACCCATGGGCATGGATCGCCTCTGCCGTCAGGGCCAGCGGCGCGATATCGTCGTCGTCCCATAGCGTCAGAAACGCATAGGGGCTGTCGTCCGACGACGGGTGGATCGAGCAGTATTCGGTGCACACGACGCCCCAACCGCCCTCGGCCTTCACGCCGCGCAACGCCGCACCCGACTGCGGACGCTGCCAGCCAAAGCCGGTGGCGTGCGGGGTCTGATAAAAGCGGTTTGGGGCGGTGACCGGGCCGATGCGGACAGGCTCGAACAGGATGTCGTAACGCGGATCGCGGGGCATCGGGCGGCCTTGTGGTTTGGCCGGACAGTAGGGGCGAGGCCAAACCCGCGTCAAGCCGCACCCGGTCGGCAGCACTCAGAACGGCAGGATCAGCTGGTTCCGGGCCGCCGCCGGTTGCGGTCGCGGCTTTCCCGAACGCCGCTCGGACCGGCTGGCATGGCGCTTGACGATGCCGCTGGCGATGTCACCAAAGCCCGCGCTGCGGCGAGCCTGCCAGATCAGGTCGCGGGCCTCTCGCGCCGCGGTGGCCAGGTCGATCACCGGCTCGGGGTAGCGATGGCCCAGCAGGCGCTGTGCGTCGGGCCAAAGCCAGGGTTCGTGCAGGAAAGCATCGGGGACCGAAGACAGTTCCGGCAACCACCGGCGCGTGAAAACCCCGGTCGGGTCCTGATCATAGCCCTGCTTCACCGGATTGTAGATGCGCGGCGTGTTGATCCCCGTTGTCCCCGACTGCATCTGCACCTGCGGCCAGTGGATGCCCGGTTCATAATCGGTGAACATCCGCGCCAGATGCGCCCCCGTCACCCGCCAGTCCAGCCACAGGTGATAGCTTGCCACCGACATCACCATCGCCCGCATGCGGAAGTTCAGCCAGCCCGTCGCCCGCAGATAGCGCAGGCAGGCGTCGAGGAACGGGAGGCCGGTTTCCCCGTTCTCCCACGCTGCCAACCGCGCGGCATCGCTGTCACGCGGCCGGGTGATCGCGACGGGATGCAGGTCACGCATCTCGATCGAGGGCTGATCCTCCAGCTTCTGCATGAAGTGGTCGCGCCAGGCGAGCCGCGACTGAAAACTCGCCAAAGCCCCGCCCCAGCGCCCGCCGGGCCGTTCCGCCTGCCGCTGGGCCGTGGCCTGCACCACCTCGCGCAGGGTCAGGGTGCCTTGGGCGAAATGCGCAGACAGCCGGGAACAGGCGCGTTCTGCCGACAGGGGCGAGGACATCGCGGTGCGGTAGGGCTCACCCCTCTGGGCAAGAAAGCTGTCCTGCAGGTCCAGCCCGTGCGCCCGGCCGCCCAGCTGGCGATGGGGGCAGGGGTCCGGGGCCAGCTTCAAGGCACGGGCCGATGGGATCAGCCCGGGCTCAACGCCTGCGACGGCCTGAACGGCGGGCACAGGCAACACCGCGCCCGCCATAAAGGCGTCTCGGCGTGCCGCCCAACCGTTGCGGTCTGGCAGACGGCGGACCACGCCGGATTGCGGCACCTCGGTCCAATGGATCCCCGCTGCCTTTGCCCAGGCTGCCACCCTGCGGTCGCGGGCGTAGGTCCACAGGTTCCCAGTCTCCTCATGGCTGACGATGCGGGTGATACCATGGCGGCGACACAGCCCTTCCAGCACCGTTACCGCGTCGCCGACCCTGACGACGAGTGGCGCACCATGCCGCGCAAGATCCTCGCGCAGGTCTCCCAGGCTTTCCGCCACGAAATCCCATTGCCGGGCCGAGGCATCGGTTTCAGCCCAAAGCTCCGGCTCGACCACATAGACCGGCAGAACCGGACCGATCCGCGCCGCAAGGGTCAGCGCCGGATGGTCATGGATGCGCAGGTCGCGCTTGAACCAGACGAGAACATTCATGGAACATAGATGTAGCTTTCAGCGGGGATTCGTAAAGCCGCAAAAGACTGTTGCCAGGCTTTCGATGGCCTCCCCCTTGCGCCGTGGGGTTTTGACCGTAGCTTGCTTTGACAAATGGAGCGCCCAATGTCCGAGCAGACGACCGTCCACCTGGCCGACTACCAGCCCTTCACCCATATCGTCGATCGCGTGGACCTTGGTTTCCGGCTGGCCCCGCACGCGACGCGGGTGACGGCTCGGCTTTTGCTGCGCCCCAATCCCGAACGCCCCGGTCGCCACCACCTGCGGCTGGATGGCGAGGGCCTGACACTTCTGTCACTGACGATTGACGGTAAAGAGGTCCAGCCGACGCTTGATGCCAAGTCGCTGACACTTTCTGAGAAAGACCTGCCCGACGGCCCCTTCACCCTGGAAACTGAAGTCGAGATCAATCCCGAAGCCAATACCGCGCTTGAAGGACTTTACATGTCCAAAGGCATGTATTGCACCCAGTGCGAGGCCGAGGGCTTTCGCAAGATCACCTACTACCCGGACCGCCCCGACGTGATGGCGCACTTCAAGGTGCGGGTCGAAGCGGACCTTCCGATCCTTCTGTCCAACGGCAACCCGACCGACAGCGGCCCCGGTTGGGCAGAATGGGACGATCCCTGGCCAAAACCGTCCTATCTGTTCGCGCTTGTGGCGGGCGATTTGCGTGCCCATGCGGCGAAGTTCACCACTGCATCGGGCAGGCCTGTCGATCTTAACATATGGGTCCGCCCAGGTGACGAAAACCGCTGCGCCTACGCGATGGACAGCCTGATCCGCTCGATGAAATGGGAGGAGAAGGTCTACGGCCGCGAATATGACCTTGATGTCTTCAACATCGTCGCCGTCGACGATTTCAACATGGGCGCGATGGAGAACAAGGGGCTGAACATCTTCAACTCCCGCTATGTCCTGGCCAGCCCCGAAACTGCGACCGACGACGACTATGCCCGGATCGAAGCGATCATCGCGCATGAGTATTTCCACAACTGGACCGGCAACCGCATCACCTGCCGCGACTGGTTCCAGCTTTGCCTCAAGGAAGGCCTGACCGTCTTCCGCGACCACCAGTTCTCCGGCGACATGCGCTCCGCCGCCGTGCGCCGGATCGAGGATGTCGTGACCCTGCGCGGCCGCCAGTTTCGCGAAGATGGCGGTCCGCTTGCCCATCCGGTCCGGCCCGAAAGCTTTGTAGAGATCAACAATTTCTACACCGCCACGGTCTACGAAAAGGGCGCCGAGGTCATCGGGATGCTGAAATCGCTCGCGGGTGAAAGCGGCTACAAACGCGCGCTTGATCTCTATTTCGACCGCCACGACGGGGATGCCGCGACGATCGAAGACTGGCTCAAGGTGTTCGAAGACGCCACCGACCGCGACCTGTCCCAATTCAAGCTCTGGTATTCCGAGGCCGGCACCCCCCAGCTCAAGGTCGACGAGGTCTGGGACAATGGCGTCTACACCCTGACCTTTACGCAGAAGAACCCACCCACCCCCGGCCAGCCGAAAAAGCAGCCGAAGGTGATCCCGATCAAGGTCGGGCTTCTGAATCCCAACGGCGACGAGGTGGTGCCGACGATCATGCTGGAAATGACCCGCGCCAAGCAGTCCTTCCGCTTCGAAGGCCTGGCCGCGAAGCCTGTCCCTTCGATCCTGCGCGGCTTTTCCGCCCCGGTCGTTCTTGACCGCAAGGTCCCGGCCTCGGAACGCGCCTTCCTTCTGCAACACGACACCGATGCCTTCAACAAGTGGGAAGCAGGTCGCGCGCTGGCCAAGGAAGTGATGGCCGACATCGCGCTGAAGGACGCTCCGGTCAGCGCGGACTGGCTGGACGCGCTTGCCGCAGTGACCTTTGACGACACGCTGGACCCGGCCTTCCGCGCCCTCTGTCTGCGCCTGCCGGGCGAAGATGACATCGCCCAGACGATCCACGCCCGTGGCCGCGTGCCCGATCCCGCCAAGATCCACGCCGCCCGGCGCGAGATGACCGGGGCGCTGGCGATCCGGCTTGGCGAAGGATTGCAACGCCTTTACAAGGACCTGGACGACAACGCCCCGTTCTCGCCTTCTGCGGCGCAGGCCGGACGGCGGGCCCTGAAGATCGCGGTGCTCGGGCTTCTCAGCCGCCGGGACGGTGGCAAGCTTGCCGCCTCGGCCTTTGCCCGCGCCCGCAGCATGACCGAGGAAATTGGCGCACTTTCGGCCCTCCTCGATGTCCACCAAGGGCAGGCCGAGCTTGTCACCTTTGCCGCGCGCTGGGGCCGCGACGCGAATGTGATGGACAAATGGTATGCCCTGCAGATCGCCCATGCCGAGCCTGCGGATGCCGCCGCCATCACTGCGAAACTCATCGCATCGCCCGGCTTTGACTGGAAAAACCCCAACCGCTTCCGCACGGTGGTCGGCTCTCTGGCGGCCAATCATGCGGGCTTTCACCACCGCTCGGGCGACGGCTACCGGCTGGTTGCCGAATGGCTTTTGAAGCTCGATCCCCTGAACCCGCAGACCGCCGCGCGGGTGTCAACTGCCTTCGAGACCTGGCCGCGCTACGATGCCGCCCGCCGCAAGCTGGCGCGCGCGACCCTTGAGCGGATGCTGGCCGCCCCCGACCTGTCGGGTGACCTGCGCGAAATGGTGGAACGGATGCTCGCGGCGGGCTGACCTGTCAGCTTGCCTGGCAATAGGGTTGCGCGCTGGTCCAGGACGACATCGCCGACCGCTTCTCGTTGCTGCGCAGGGGCGCCCAGTCGCGCCCGATGCCCCGGTTGCCGCCACCGGCCACCAGGCCATCCTTGGCGACCTGGGTCGACATGATTTCCACGGCGCATTGCAGGTTTGCCTCGCCGTCCTTCAGTGCACCGACCGAGGTTGCCTCGCAGCCGTAATTCGCCGCCGAGCGGGGCGAGATCTGCATCAGCCCGATCCAGCGCCCACCGCCGCCCGAGGCTGCCGGGTTCCAGGTGCTTTCGTATTTTGCAACCGCTGACAACAGCCCGGCCCAGAAGGCGCGACGCTCATCGACCGAGGCATCGACATAGCCCGGACACCAGGTTTCAATGTCAGCCGGAACTTTCTCGGACAGGACCGCGTCCTTGGTCGACAGCGCGACCAGGGTCGATTCGGTCCATTCTGTGCCCTCGGGGTGATGGTCCCATTGCATCGGCGGGGCAACAAAAGCCATCGGCTCCGGCGCCTTGGCATTCATGCAGCCAGCCAGTGAAGCCGCTGCAAACATTCCCAAAATCATGCGCTTCTGCATGGCGACGTCACCCGATGATCACTGCATTTCCCTTTTTTCGCCCTGATCCGGCTTCAGATTGAACCCGAGGCGGACGAAATCCGCCCCGGAGGGCGTCGATATGCTGGTTACACCATCACTTATGCATGTGAAAACCCGGTCAGGTCGCGGTCAGCAAGAAGACGCCTTGGCGCTGCGTGAACAGGCCCGGGCAGGGGCAGCCCTGCCGGACGGGATGACAGCCGAACAGGTCCTTGGACGGCTGGATGCGCCCGTGATGCGGGTTGGCGCGGAAAAGACCGAATGGCAGTGCATCTGCGATGACCATGCCGCGATGGCGGCGGCCGGGGAATGGTCCGACTTGCTGGAAGCCATGCGCTACACCGACCAGGAACGGGTCGTGGCCTCGGGCGGGCGTCGTGTCGCCCCCCTGATCAGCGAAGGCATGCGGGCAGGTCTGTCGATGGCCATCGCGCGGCAGGACTGGACCGCCGCCCTCGCCGAACTTGAGGCATTGGAAGGTCTCTACGACCGCAACTCGGAAGACTATTGCGCCGCACAAGTGGTTGCCCAGGGTCACATCGACTATGCCGCTGCACGGCGCAAAGCCGCGCCTCAGGGGCAACTGTCGCGTGAGGTCTGGTCGGAAGGTGCCGTGCATTTTGACCGCGCCGAGACGCTGGTCACTCTCTTCGACCCGATCGAAGAGATGTCGCCCCTTCTGGCCGCAACGCGCTATGCCCTTCTGTCCGGGATCGAAGACGGCGGCGCGGTGTGCCGCGAATGGTATCAGGACTGGATCGACCTCGACCCCGAAGACGCCGCCGCCCATGCCGCCCATGCGGTGAACATGCTGCCGGGCTGGCATGGCTCGCTTTCCGCCTTCGAGAAAGAGGCGCGCCGCGCCGTCAGGATGACCAATGCGGCAACCGGCAAGGCCGCCTATGCCGTCTTCCACATCACCGCGGTCGAGACGCTGGGCGACCTCGCCCCCACCATCGACCTCGAATACTTCTGCGTAGCCATCGCCGACTACCAGTCCGCAACGGGTTGCCAGCTCCGCGCGAACATCGCGGCGCATCTCCTGTCGCGCCTTGCCATGGAGTTCCGCAAGGAAGGGGCCGCTGCAGCTTATCAGCTCACCAAGGTTCGTGCGGCACTGTCCGATGTCCTGTGGAACCGGCTGCGGGAAATCCATCTCGACACCTGGACCCGCGGCACCGACAGCCTTGCCTTCGCGATGGCCGAAGTCTTCGGTCCTGCCCTGAAGCGCGGCGCGCGGATCGTGCGGCGCGGCGACGGGCTTGGAACCCTGGTGCGCCGCACCTGACCATCGCGCCCTAAGGCAGCCCACTCCGACGCATCCTCTTGCCCCGCCCCTTGCTCTGTCGGGCCTTGCAGCCTAAACCCGGGCGCAAGATCGTTTGCCGGAGGCCCCATGCTTGACCTGACCTATACCGCGCCCGTGCCCCGCGTGATCGCCGGGGCAAAGCACGACTGGGAACTGGTGATCGGGATGGAAATCCATGCTCAGGTCTCGTCGAATGCCAAACTGTTTTCAGGTGCCTCGACCACCTTCGGGGCCGAACCGAACTCCAACGTCGCTTTCGTCGATGCCGCGATGCCGGGCATGCTGCCGGTCATCAACGAATTTTGCGTCGAACAGGCGGTCCGCACCGGGCTGGGGCTGAAGGCGCAGATCAACTTGCGTTCGGCCTTCGACCGGAAGAACTATTTCTACCCCGACCTGCCGCAAGGCTACCAGATCAGCCAGCTCTATCATCCCATAGTGGGCGAAGGCGAAGTGCTGGTCGAAATGGGCCCGGGCGTCGCGCGTCTTGTCCGGATCGAGCGCATCCATCTGGAGCAGGACGCGGGCAAGTCCATTCACGACATGGACCCCACCCTCTCGTTCGTCGACTTCAACCGCACGGGCGTTGCCCTGATGGAAATCGTCTCGCGCCCCGACATCCGGGGACCCGAGGAAGCCGCGGCCTATGTGACCAAGCTGCGCCAGATTCTGCGCTACCTTGGCACCTGCGACGGCAACATGCAGAACGGCAACCTGCGGGCCGACGTCAACGTCAGCGTCTGCCGCCCCGGCCAGTACGAGAAATACCAGGCGACGCAGGATTTCTCGCACCTCGGCACGCGTTGCGAGATCAAGAACATGAACTCCATGCGGTTCATCCAGTTGGCCATTGATTACGAGGCTCGCCGCCAGATCGCGATTCTGGAGGACGGCGGCAAGGTCGTGCAGGAAACCCGGCTTTACGACCCCGACAAGAACGAAACCCGCAGCATGCGGTCCAAGGAAGAGGCGCATGACTACCGCTACTTCCCCGACCCCGACCTTCTGCCGCTCGAGATCGAGCAGGCCTGGGTCGACGACATCCACGCCAGGATGCCCGAACTCCCCGACGCCAAGAAGGCCCGCTTCATGGCCGACTATGGCCTCACCGACTATGACGCCAACGTCCTGACCGCCGAACTGGACTCGGGCCGCTACTTCGACGACGTGGCCAAGGGTCGCGACGGCAAGACAGCCGCGAACTGGGTCATCAACGAGCTGTTCGGCCGCCTGAAAAAGGAAGGCCACGACATCAGCGAAAGCCCGGTCTCGGCCGCGCAGCTTGGCGGGATCATCGACCTGATCGGCGCAGGCACGATCAGCGGCAAGATGGCCAAGGACCTGTTCGAGATCGTCTACACGGAAGGTGGCGACCCAGCGGCGATCGCCGAGGCGCGGGGGATGAAGCAGGTCACCGACACCGGCGCAATCGAGGCGGCAGTGGACGAGATTATCGCCGCGAACCCCGAACAGGTCGAAAAAGCCAGGGCAAATCCAAAGCTTGCCGGCTGGTTCACAGGTCAGGTGATCAAGGCCTCCGGCGGCAAGGCCAACCCGGCCACCGTGAACGCCCTGGTCGCGCAGAAGCTGGGGCTTTAAGCCCCCGCTGTTGCCCGACAGGCGCGGTTCTGCCGGAAAACCTTTCAGTGATTTGCGGTTACGCGCAGAATCTCATATTACATGCGCAATCAGTGCGGGAGCAACCCGATGCAGCGTTTCGAGTTCAAAGTCATTCCGGCCCCCAAGCGGGGCGAAAAGGCGCGGGGCGTTAAGTCCACCGAGGACCGTTTCGCGCTGGCCCTCACCACCCTGATGAATCAGCTTGGAGCCGAGGGCTGGGACTATGTCCGCGCCGACGCGCTGCCTTGCGAGGAACGGGTCGGCTTCACCGGGTCGAAGACCACCTTCCAGAATGTTCTGGTGTTCCGCCGGGTGATCGACGGCCCGCAGGCCCAGTCGCAATCCGCACGCCTGATGCTGACCGAGGCTGTCGCTACCACCCCTCGCCTCGGTCCCGCCGAAGCTCCGTTGCCCGGCCACGCGCCCGCTGTCGGTCCGGCAAAGCCCGATCTCGCGGCCGAGTGATCAGCCCGCCGCCTGCAACGCCACGGGCAGGGCTTCCTCCAGCATATCCAGCGTCGCATCATCACCAAGGCTGATACGGATGCAGCGGTCCAGCGGTGCCACCCCCGGCATCCGGATGAAGATGCCGCGCGCGCCAAGTTCGGCCAGAACCTTGCGCGCATGGTCGCCATCGCGCCCGCAATCGATGGTCACAAAGTTGGTGGCCGAAGCCAGTGGGCGCAGCCCGTTCGCCACTGCAATGGCCGACAGCCGCGCCCGCGCGGCCAGCGTCCGCGCCTGCACCTCGCGCAGCCAATCCTGATCCGCCAGCGCCGCCAAGGCCCCGGCTTGCGACACCCGCCCCATCCCGAAATGGTCGCGCACCTTGTCGAAGGCCAGCGCAAGGTCGGGGTTGGTGATCGCATAGCCAACCCTGGCCCCCGCCATGCCGTATCCCTTTGAAAACGTGCGTAGCCGGATCACCTGCGGATGGTCCGCCACAATGCTGGGCACCGCGTCCGGTGGGGCAAGGTCGGCATAGGCTTCGTCCAGGATCAAAAGCGTGTGGTCGGGCAGGTTCGCCACCATGTCTTCGACCACCGACGCCGGATGATGGCTGCCCATCGGGTTGTCGGGATTGGCAAAGTAGATCAGCCGCGCGCCCGTGGTTTTCGCGGCAGACAGCAGCGCTTGCGGGTCCTCGTGATCCCCCAGATAGGGCACACGGGTCAAGACGCCCCCATAGCCCGCGACGTGGAAGTTGAAGGTGGGATAGGCCCCAAGACTGGTCACGACCGGCGTCCCCGGCTCCAGCACCAGACGGCAGATCAGGCCCAGAAGCCCGTCGATCCCCGGCCCCACCGCCACATGCGCGGGCGTCACACCGTGATGGCGGCCAAGCGCCTGTTTCAGATCGTGATTTTCCGGGTCACCATACATCCAGACGTCCCGCGCCGCCGCCGCCATAACGGCCACGGCCCTAGGCGAGGGCCCGAACAGCGACTCGTTCGCCCCAAGGCGCGCCCGGAAAGGAACGCCTTTCCGTCGCTCCAGCGCTTCGGGTCCGGTGAAGGGGACGGTGGAGGGCAGGGCGGCAGCATGGGGGGTAAGAAAGCGGCTCATGCGTGGAAAGCTGGCACGGCAAGCGGGGTCGGTGCAAGGGTCCCGTGCAGGGACAGGGCCCCGCAATGACCGACCCTCAGCGCAGGAACTTGCGGCGGCTCTCCTCGGCGATGGCCTGCAGCATTTCCAGCCGCGCAAGCTCGGCCATCGCGACCTTGCGCTCGGCCTCGTCAATCAGGGTCGCAAGAAGCGCGCGCTGCGCCATGGCCAACTTTTTCAGCCTGATTTCTTCCGGCAACACCCCCGCTTCGGCCATGATCCGGAACCCCACCGCATCGCCGGGGGATACGAAAGCATCGCCCGGACGGTCTGGCAGTGGCTTGCCTTCGCCTTCCAACCCCTGAAGTTGACCCTTCAGGCGGGCTTTCTGGATCTGTCGTTCGGCAAGGCGGGAAAGCCAGGACATGCGTCACCTCCGGGTCAAAGGTGTGCACATCGGGCAAGCGTTGCAAGAGGGCTGTCTGACCGCCTTCGGCTGTGGCCTCACTCCCCGATGAGACGTGCCGACAGATGAACTCATTTGGCAGCGGGGCTATAACTCACCGTCAGATGGTAGTCGGTCACGAGCGGCGGCCGCCCCAGCTTGGCCAGATCCACCGTCGACGGCGACAGGCTGACTAGGCCGATGGTCAGCCCCGCCACAGTGGTCAGGCCGCTTGCATCGTCGCAGGCATTGCAAAGGACGATCTGCGTCAGATCGGGTGCCGCGGTCAGTACCGTGATCTCGGCCCGGATCATGCCTTCCCAGACACAGTCCACATCGCCCGGGCAGCGGCTGTCGTCGACACGGGTCAACAGCAGCGCAACTCCGGAATCAGGTATCACCTGCGCCTCGCCACCCGTCAGGGTGATCTGGGGCAAAATCTCGGCTGTCTGCGGAAAGGCCGCGGAAGCGAGGCCGATCACGGCAAGGGCGGCGAGGTGCAGGCGCATGGTCAGGTCCTTTCCGGGGCTGGTCACAGTCTGACGCACTCGCCCCGGAAAAGCTTGGGTGCTTTACCCCCCGCAACCTAGCCCAGGTCAGCAAGACGCGACAACGCGGCCTTGATCTTGTCGGCCTCGTCCTGCCGCGCCTCGAGGTTCGACTGCGCCTCCATGACCACATCTTCCGGCGCCGAACGTGCGAAGTTCGGGTTGTCGAGCCGGCCTTTGAGGCCGCCGATTTCCTTCATCAGCTTATCCAACGCCTTCTGTAGGCGGGATTTTTCCTCGGCGATGTCGATCAGGCCTTGCAGCGGGATGGCAAAAGCCGCCCCTTCCGCCGCCACGGCAATGCTGCCCTTGGGGGCGGGGCCTTCGGTGACCGCGTCGATCCGGGCAAGGCGCTTGATCAGGGTCTCGTTGCGCTGGAATGCCGCCCGCGCCTCGTCAGTCAGGGACGTCGCCACAAGGTCCGCCTTCAGCCCCACCGGCACATGCACCTGCGCGCGGGCGGACCGGATGTCGTCGATCAGCGTCGTGACAAAGGACATTTCGCGGTCTGCGTCCGCGTCGATCAGGCCCGCCGACAGCTCTGGCCAGTCGGTATGCACCAACAGCTTCTCGCGCTTGCCCGTCGTGCCCCACAGCTCTTCGGTGATGAAGGGCATGAAGGGGTGCAGAAGGATCATCGACTGATCCAGCACCCAGGCCATCGTCGCCCGGGTTTCCGCCGCGTCGGGGCCGTCGAACAGGGGCTTGGCGAACTCGACATACCAGTCGCAGACCTTGCCCCAGACGAACTTGTACAGCGCGTCCGCCGCCGTATCGAAGCGGAACGCCGCCAGCGCCTCGTTGACCTCGGCCAGCGCTTTCGCCGTCTCGCCGATGATCCACTTGTTCGCCGTGGCCTGGGGCGAGGGCGCGGGGCCGGTCGCATGACCCTCCCACACCCCGTTCATCTCGGCAAAGCGACAGGCATTCCAGAGCTTGGTGCCAAAGTTCCGATACCCCGCGATGCGCTGGGTATCCAGCTTCAGCACGCCCCCCAGCGAGGCCATCGCCGCATTGGCAAACCGCAGCGCATCGGCGCCGTATTCGTCGATGATCTCCAGCGGGTCGATGACGTTGCCAAGCGACTTCGACATCTTCTTGCCCTTGGCGTCGCGGACAAGGCCGTGCAGGTAGACGGTGTGAAACGGAATGTCGTTCACCACGGCCAGCTGCATCATCATCATCCGGGCGACCCAGAAGAAGAGGATATCCTGCCCGGTCACGAGGACCGAGGTGGGGAAATATTTCTGCAGCTCCGCCGTGGGTTCGGGCCAGCCGAGCGTGCCGATCGGCCAGAGGCCCGAGGAGAACCAGGTGTCGAGGACGTCGGGGTCGCGGCACAGACCAATGGTCTCAAACGCGTCGCCGATGTTGGTGTAGAATAGATCTTGCCAGTCCTTATGCGTCAGGATGCGCAGCGGTTTCGCGAAGAGCCGTTCAACGTCGTAGTACTTCTTGGCTTGCTCAACCGCTTCTTCTGGCGATGCCGCGCAGAATGCGACGAGCTGCGACTTATCTTGAATGTAAAGGGTCAAATCGGGGCAGAACGAAGGATGTTCCGCCAGATCAACACCTTCCAAGTCTAACCTCTCGGCTTTGCGGCGCGCCAAGGCTTCGTTCGACGGTCCATACCAAACCGGAATCTGATGCCCCCACCAAAGCTGGCGGCTGATGCACCAGGGTTCGATGTTCTCCAGCCAGTGGTAATAGGTCTTCTCGCCCGAGGGCGGGATGATCTTCGTCCGGCCCGTCCGCACCGCCTCCAGCGCGGGTTCCACGATCTTCGCGGTGTCGACGAACCACTGGTCGGTCAGCATCGGCTCGATCACGACCTTGGAGCGGTCGCCGAAGGGCTGCATGATCGGC
This sequence comes from Paracoccaceae bacterium, assembly GCA_009773055.1. Lineage (GTDB taxonomy): Bacteria > Pseudomonadota > Alphaproteobacteria > Rhodobacterales > Rhodobacteraceae > Tabrizicola. Next base: position 18,179 of record WOUW01000010.1, on the reverse strand, counting down.
TTGGACTCGACGTAAGGCACCAGTTCCAGATGCTCAGAGCCGGTTTCCTTGTCGACGGATTTCTTGAGCACCGTGACCGCCAGCCCCTCCGCCGTGATCGCCTCGACCACGCGCTTCCGCGCCTCGTACCGGTCCAGCCCCCGCAACTCATCCGGCACAAGGTTCAGCGCGTCGATCTCGGCTTCCGTCAGCGAGAAGGGCTGCTCCGCAAACCCCGGCGTCGCGTAGCCCTTGGCGACCAGCCAGGCCCGCGACATCCGGCCAGCAATCTCCGCTGCCTCGGCATAAGGCACCCCATCCGCCCGCATTTGCGCCCGGGTGTCCATCAGCCGATAGCAGGGGATATCGCTGCGCTTGGCCACCGCATAGTCGTTGAAGTCATGCGCGCCGGTGATCTTCACCGCACCAGACCCGAAGGTGGGGTCCGGATACTCATCCGTGATGATCGGGATCAGCCGGCGATGCTCCTTCGGCCCCACCGGAATTTCGCATAGTTTCCCAACGATTGGCGCGTAACGTTCATCCGATGGATGAACCGCGACCGCCCCGTCGCCCAGCATCGTCTCAGGGCGCGTCGTGGCGATGGAGATGTAATTCCGCGTCTCGCGCAGGGTCACCCGACCTTCGGCGTCCTTCTCGACATACTCGTAGGTCTGGCCCCCGGCCAAAGGATACTTGAAGTGCCACATATGCCCCGGCACTTCGGTGTTCTCGACCTCAAGGTCGGAAATCGCCGTCTCGAAATGCGGGTCCCAGTTCACCAGCCGCTTGCCGCGGTAGATCAGGCCCTTGTTGTAAAGATCGACAAAGACCTTGATCACCGCGTCGTGGAAGTTCCCTTCCTCGCCCGCAGGCGCCCCCGGAGCGCCTGACATGGTGAACGCCTCACGGTCCCAGTCGCAGGACGCGCCCAGCCGCTCCAGCTGGCTGCGGATATTGCCGCGCGACTTCTGCTTTTGCTGCCAGACGCGGGCCAGGAACTTCTCGCGCCCCAGCGTGCGGCGGTCGGGCTCCTGTTGCAGCGCCATCTCGCGCTCGGTCACCATCTGGGTCGCGATCCCCGCATGGTCCGTTCCTGGCTGCCACAGCGTGTCGTCCCCCATCATCCGGTGCCAGCGGGTCAGGATATCCTGCAGCGTGTTGTTGAACGCATGGCCCATGTGCAGGGCCCCGGTGACGTTCGGCGGCGGGATCATGACCGAAAACGCGGGCCGCCCCGGCTTGGCATTCGCGCCCGCTTTGAAGGCCTTGGCGTCGAGCCAAAGCTTCGAGATGCGGGCCTCGGCCTCGGCGGCGTTGAAGGTCTTTTCCATCGACATCGGCGTCATTCCTTGTGCTTGGGGCGGGTTCTAGCCTGCCACAGGCACAAGGAAAAGCGGTTTGCTTCAGCCCAGCCAGGGAAGGAACGGTTGCCCTTGAAAAGCCTGCAGCATGGTCAGAAGGACAAGGGCCACGTAGGCAAGTGCTGCGGCAAGGACGGTTCCGCGCGCCACATCGGCGGAGAAGGCGCGGCTTGCGATCAGGCCAACTATCGGCAGGACGTGCAGCGCGTGGGTGGCGAAGAAATGGCCAACCCGCAGATCACCGACCTCTCGCGACCAGCCCAGGATTGGCAGGGCGGCATTGGTTACCGGGGTGCCGATATGGTGGCCAAGCATCGAGGACAGGGTGCCAGCGGCAATCAGGGTCAGCACGAACGTAAGGATCAGGCCAAGGGCGACCGAAAGATGCAACGCCGGGGCAAGGCCGGTGGCGGGGTTGCGCCAGATCGCCACGCCCATGACTAGGCTGGCCGACGTCAGGATCACCGCGAAGACGCCCATTAGGCCGTAGATCGCCCCCATGACCGGATCGTCGACGTTGAAATGTGACGCGGTGGCATAGCTTGCCGCCGATCCGACCCAAACGAGTTCAGCCAGAACGCAGAAAGAGACAACTGCGGCGTAGATGCGCCAGCGGCGCGAGGTCATGCCCTGCGGCAGGAAGCGCGCGAAAAACGCAAGCGTCAGAACATATGTCGCCAGGGCAAGGTGAAACTGCAGGGGTTTTTGCCAGACGGGCGCATCCAGAAAGGTTCGCGTGTCGATCATCGCGGCACCGATCAGTGGCAGGGCTGTCAGCGTGATGAAAAGGGCAAGTCCGGTGAACGCGGGCGCATCGGCCCACAGACGGCTCTTCACGGTGCGGGGCAGGGACTGAGGCAGGGATTGGGCGGTCATATCGTTGCTCCGGATGATGTGGCGCGCAGCCGGAAGGCCGCGACCATTGCGTAAAAGGTCAGAAAGCCTGCGGGGCCGAACAAGAAGATCAGGGCAAGGTGGGGCAGCACCAGAAGATGTGGAATGCCCTCGGCACGGGCAGTGCGGGTGGCCCAGGCCCCCACGAAAAGATCGAAGGCAAGGTAGTGGACCCATCCGGCAAGGGCGACATGCGGGTCGGTAAAGAGTGCCATCACCTCGGGCAGGCTGCCATAGCCGCCCGTTGCACCGGACCAGTGGGCCAGCATCAGGGCAGAATAGGCCAGTGCCATCAGCATCGGGATGATGAGATGGGTGATCGTGTCAACAAGGCGCGGGGCAAGAGGGGCAAGAAGCAGCGCCGCCCAGCCCAGCAAGGCAATCGGGTTTGCAATCTGAAACATGGCTTCGGGTGACATGGGGAACCTATCTTGTCAGTGTCAGGATAGGGTGTGGAATGATCTATCCATTGTCAAGATAATATTTTGACAGTGGATAGATGCAGAACTATGCTTGGCGGATGAAGGACGAAAAGCCCTATCACCATGGCGATCTGCGGGCCGCGCTCTTGGATGCCGGCGAATCAGAATTGGCCGAACGCGGGGTCGAGGGATTTTCGCTGCGATCCGTCGCCAAGCGGGCAGGGGTCAGCCATGCAGCCCCGGCGCATCACTTTGGTGACACCGGCGGACTGCTGACTGCACTTGCAGCCGAGGGGTTCATCCGCTTTCAGGACACGCTAGACGCGCGTGAGCGGGATGCGGCGGATGATCGCGACCGGGCAGTCCGCGCGGGCCTTGGCTACCTGGAATTCGCGCTTGCCCGACCTGCGCTGTTCCGGCTGATCTTCTCCTCGGCCCGGCCGGATTTCGCTTCGCCAGAGCTGATCGCGGCGGCGAACCGGGCCTACCAGCACCTTGTCGGACTGGTCACGGCCCTCGGTGGCGGCGAATTGGATGTCATCGCGCTTTGGGCCACCAGCCACGGCATCGCGGACCTGTCCGCGGGGCACAAGATGCGGGCCTTGCAGGGAAAATCGCCCGCCGAGCGCGAGACGATGATCCGCGCCGTATTGCTCCGCTGCCTGCCGCAGGCGGAAAGCTGACGTCGGTCAGGCCGTGACGTCGACGATGGGGACAAATCCGCCGAACACCATGCGCTTGCCGTCGAAGGGCATTTCGGACATGTCCATCGCCGCGTCGTCCATCCCTTCGAAAGCCTCGTCGCGCATGGCCTTGTCGGGCCAGATCATCCAGGCAAAGACCACGCTCTCCTCTGGCTCCAACGCCACAGCGCGCTGAAAGTCGGTCCATTTCCCGGCCTTGACGTCGTCCGCCCAGCAGACTGTCATCGAAGTTGCACCCCGGTCCCGAAACCACGGCCACCATTTCTCCTCATGCGCCTGATACTCGGCCTTGCGGGAATTCGGCACGGGGATAAGAAATCCGTCAACGTAAGCCATCTTGGTCCTCCGTCATCCATGTGATGTGGCAACGCCAAACGGATGTGTTTGGCTCCCGTTTCAGACAGGCAGGCCCGCATCCGGCTTGGGCTGGGCCATGACGATCTGGCTTTGCACCCGGGCTACGGCGGGGTTTGGCAAGAGGCGGTGGTGGACGAGCGTGTTGAGCGCTGGCAGGTCGACACACCAGACGCGGAGCAGGTAGTCCGCCTCGCCCGTCAGGGTCCAGCAGGCAACGACCTCGGGCAGGGTGGCAATCAGGCGCAGGAACTCGCGTGCGGTGTCGGGCGAATGCGCGGCCATCTGAACCTGGACGAAGGCCTGCACGGTGAGGCCCAGCTTCGCGGGAGAAAGGCGGGCGGCATAGCCGGTGATAAAACCGTCGGCTTCAAGTTTGGCACGACGGCGGGCAGCCTGGCTGGCCGAAAGGTTCAAAAGCTCGCCCAGCTCCTGCGCCGTGATCTGCGCGTTGGACTGAACTGCAGCAAGCAGGCGGGAATCGGTTTCGTCGATCATGCGCTTTTCTCGCGTCGCAATGGCTCAATCAAAAGGAAGCGCGCATATTTCCGGCGAATCAAGCTTAAGAATGCGCGCCATTCTCAGGAGCGGCGTGGCATCTTGTATGGGACACGGTCTGCCTGAAGGATATAGCCATGGGTCCCTTTCCGCACGAAGCACCCCGCGCGGTGATCTCGCCCGAAAACCCCGCCGGGACCGACGGTTTCGAGTTCGTCGAATTCGCCCATCCGAACCCCGATGAGTTGCGCGCCCTTTTCGCCCGCATGGGTTACACGCTGACCGCCCGGCACAAGACCAAGGCGATCGAGCTTTGGCAGCAGGGCGACATCACCTACATCCTGAACAATGAGCCCGGCAGCCACGCCCGCCGCTTTGTGGATGAGCACGGCCCCTGCGCCCCCTCGATGGGCTGGCGGGTGGCCGACGCGGCCCATGCCTTCAACCATGCTGTGAAGAGCGGTGCGGAACCCTATGAAGGGACAGGAAAAACCCTCGATCTTCCTGCTATCGTCGGTATCGGCGGCTCACTGATCTACTTCACCGACAGCTACGGCGACGCGAACCCCTACGACGCCGCGTTCGACTGGCTGGCAACCCCAAAGCCGAAGGGCGTAGGCTTCCACTACCTCGACCACCTCACCCACAATGTCCACCGCGGCAACATGGACACCTGGTTCGACTTCTACCAGCGGCTCTTCAACTTCCGCCAGATCCGGTTCTTCGACATCGAGGGCAAGTTCACCGGCCTGCACTCCCGCGCGCTGACCAGCCCCTGCGGCCGCATCCGCATTCCGGTGAACGAAGACCGGGGCGAGACCGGCCAGATCGTCGAATACCTCAAGCGCTACAATGGCGAGGGGATCCAGCACATCGCGGTTGGAACCGACGACCTCTACGCGGCCACCGACGCGATTGCCGGGGCCGGGCTGAAGTTCATGCCGAAGCCGCCGATGGCCTATTACGAGCTGTCGAAGACCCGCGTGGTCGGCCACCAGGAACCCATCGAGAAGCTCGCCAAGCATGGCATCCTGATCGACGGCGAAGGTGTCGTGGACGGCGGCGAGACCAAGATCCTTCTGCAAATTTTCTCCAAGACCGTAATCGGCCCGATCTTCTTCGAATTCATCCAAAGGAAGGGCGATGAGGGCTTCGGCGAAGGCAACTTCCGCGCGCTCTTCGAATCGATCGAACAGGACCAGATCGACCGTGGCGTGCTGAAGGCGTCCTAGGCCGCCGCCGCCTCCCGCGCCAGCTTCAGCGCCTCGGCAAACTCGGGGCCGTCGCCCAGATGATTCATCAGGATCAGCACCAGCCGGGCGTTCAGCGCATGGGCTTCCGCCTCGCTCAGCCCCTTGTGGGTGGCCAGAAGGGCGGCATAGGCGGCATCCGGATCGCGCAGGTTCGGCGTGGTGATCAGACTCATGCGCCCCTCCAGATATCGTCGGCGGCCTTGTTGACGGCCCCGGGGGAAGCCGTAACCCAGCGCGCAGCAACAATCTGGTCCGGCCGGATCAGGTAGACCGCCTGCGCCGCACCGCCCAGATACCGTGCTTGCAACTCGGGCGTCACCGGCAGATCGACCGTCTTCACCCCAGCTACTTTCGGCGCAAGCTGTCCGATGGCAAGCACCACAACCTCCCGCCCCAGCCGGTCGATCAGCCAGCCATTGTCCAAAGGCGCATCCGGGGCCACCGCCCCTGGCCGCGCCCCGACAGGCAGGGCAGGGTCATCCGGCCCCGCCAAGGGATAGACGCAAGGCCGCGACAACCGGCCCGAATTCACCAGCGGCCGCGCGAAAGCTGCCTTGCCCGCCAATGCCAGCACCGCATCGCGAAACAGCCGTTCTGCACCAGGGGCAGGCGACATGAACCGCGTCGTGCGCGAGGAATTCAACAGGTTCTCATCCGCCCCGTGTTGCCGTTCGCGGTCATAGGCCTGCAAGATCCCCGCATCCGCGCCTTTCGCCACGACCGCCAGCCGCCAGCCCAAGGCATCCACGTCCTGCAACCCGCCATTCCCGCCGCGCGCGCCAAAGGGCGAAACGACATGGGCGCTGTCGCCGCAAAACATCACCGGCCCATGCACGAACTTTGCCAAACGGCGGCACTGGAAGGTATAGACCGACACCCAATCCAGCCGGAAATCCTTGTGCCCCACGGCTTTCTCGATCCGCGGGATCACCCGCTCCGGCGTCTTTTCCGTTTCGGGGTCCGCATCCCAGCCCAGCTGCAAATCGATCCGGTAGATATTGTCCGGCTGCTTGTGCAGCAGCGCCGATTGCCCGGCATGGAAGGGCGGCTCGAACCAGAACCGCCGCTCGGACGGGAAATCCCCCGTCATCTCGATATCGGCGATCAGGAACCGCTCCTCGAAGAGCTCCCCGTCGAAGTCGAGCCCCAGCATCCCCCGCACCGCGCTGCGCGCCCCTTCGCAGGCTACGACATGCTCCGCTTCCAGCCGGTAGGTCCCGTCCGGCGTCTCCACCGTCAGCGCCGCATGACCGCCAACTTCTACTGCCATCACCTTGTTCTTCCAGCGCAAGTCGATCAGCGGGGACAACTCCAGCGCCCGCGCCACCAGATACTCCTCGACGTAGTACTGCTGCAGGTTCACGAAGGCCGGCATCTTGTGGCCAGGGTCAGGCTGCAGATCGAAGGTCCAGACCTCGTCCTCGCGATGCAGAGTCCGCCCCACCTTCCAGATCACGCCCTTCTCGACACACCGCTGACCAACCCCCAGCCGGTCGAGAATTTCCAAGGACCGCTTTGACCAGCAGATCGCCCGGCTACCGACCGAGACGACGTTGTTGTCGTCCAGCACCACCGAGGCCACGCCGTACTGCGCCAGGTCAATCGCCAGCGCCAAACCGATCGGCCCGGCCCCGACGATGACGACCTTGTGGCGCGGCTCCGGTGCCGTCAGGCCGGGAGGGGCGACGTAAGGGAAGGGGCGGTAGTCGTAAGGCATCAGATCACCCTTGCAACGCTGCCCACATCTCCAGATCGCGCTGGGCGGTCCAGATGCGGGGGTGAGCAATGCCGCGCGCCTCGTCATAGGCGCGGGCGACGTTGAAGGGCAGGCAGTGCTCGTAGATCGCGTAGTCCTTGAACTTCGGGTCACACTCGGCGCGGCAGGCGTCCCAGGCTTCCTTCAGTGACCCGTTGCGCGCCGCGACCCGCGCCACCGGCCTGTAGGTGCTGTCCACGAAATCCTTCGTCCGGTCCAGCGCCCCGTTCACCGCCGTCCGGCCAATCACCGCATCCCCCCGGCCCGGAGCAATCGCGTCCAGATCATAGGCCCGGATCGCCTCCAGCGTGCCGCCCCAATCGGCGAAATGGCCGTCGCCGCAGTAGCAGGCGGAATGCGCCTCTACGATGTCGCCGGTGAACATCACGTTCTGGTCGGGGACATGGATCACCGCGTCGCCTGCGGTATGCGCCCGGCCGACTTGGCAGATATCGACCCGCCGCTTGCCAAGCCAGACCGTCATCTTCCCGTTGAAGGTCGTGGTCGGCCAGGTCAGTCCGGGGATTGACTCGTGGCCCTGAAACAGGCGCGGAAAGCGCTGGAATTCGCTGTCCCAATCCTCTTGCCCGCGCTCGGCCACCATGTTGCGGGCGGCTTCCGACATGATCACCTGCGGGGCGTTGAAAGCCGAAGCCCCCAGCACCCGCACTGCATGATAATGTGTCAGGACGACATGCGAGATCGGCTTGTCCGTCACCCCCCGGATGCAGTCGATCACCTTCTGCGCCAGTCGCGGCGTGGCTTGCGCCTCGACCACCATCACGCTGTCATCGCCGATGATGACGCCGCTGTTCGGGTCCCCTTCGGCCGTGAAGGCGTAAAGGCCGTCGCCAATCTCGGTGAAGCTGATGGTCTTCTCCGCAAGGTCGCCCTGGGATGCAAAAGCTTTCGTCATGTCATGTCCTTGCGTATGGATCTTCAAGCGCTGCCTGAACCTGGCCCGCGCAGTCGCCAAAGCCAATTGTGTAGCCGTCGCCCTGCGCCTTGCCCCGCAGCACCAGCGTATCGCCATCCTCGATGAAGGTCCGCGTCCCTCCGTCGATGGCAATCGGTTCCTTGCCGCCCCAGGACAGTTCCAGAAGGCTTCCTCGTGAGTCTTTCGTCGGGCCAGAGATCGTGCCCGACCCCAGAAGGTCGCCCACATTCATCGGACAGCCGCTCGTCGTGTGATGCGCCAACTGCTGCGCGGCCGAATAATACATCTCGCGGTAGTTGGTTCGCGCGATCACTGTCTCGCGGCCCCCCTCGGGCGTCAGGCCGACCTCCAGTGCTATGTCATACAGCATCGGCCCCGGCTCCTGCAGATGCGGCAGCAGCGGCACCTCGCGGGGTGGGGTGGAACAGCGGAACGGCTCCAGCGCCGCTTTCATCACGATCCAAGGGCTGATCGTCGTGGCGGTGGCTTTCGCCTGGAACGGCCCCAGCGGCTGATACTCCCAGGCCTGGATGTCCCGCGCCGACCAATCGTTCAGCAGCACATAGCCGAAGATCATCGCATCGGCCTCGGCTACCGTCACCGGGCCGTCCGAAGGCACACCCACCACCGCCCCCAACTCCAGCTCGATATCGAACCGGCGCGAAGGCTGGAAGGCAGGCACCACCTGATCCGGCCCCTTCACCTGCCCCCAGGGCCGTCGCACCGGAGTGCCCGACACCACCACCGAGGACGCCCGCCCGTTGTAGCCAATCGGGATGTGCAACCAGTTCGGCGGCAGCGCATTCTCCGCCCCCCTGAACATGGTCCCGACGTTGGTGGCGTGATGACGGCCCGCGTAGAAGTCGGTGTATTCGCTGACGAGAAAGGGCATATGCAAAGCCACCCCATCGCGCCTGACCAGATGCGGCTCTGCCTCCGCCCGCGTGGCAGACCCCTCGGCCAGCAGAGCCGTCAGCTGCGCGCGCAACGCCGCCCAAACCTCCTGCCCCGCCTCCATCACCTCGTTCCAGTAGGGCACGTCCAGCAAGGGCGCTCCCGGCAACTCCAGTAGCCCCACCTCCTCAAGCGCCGCCACGTCCAGCACGAAGTCCCCGATGGCCACCCCGCAACGCGGCTCCTCCCCGGGCAGCGAAAACACGCCGCAGGGCAGGTTGTTCAGCGGAAACGGATGGTCCGGCGCGTTGGCGCTTTCTACCCATGATCGGAGAAGTGGCATCTGCCCTGCTTTCTTCCGGGGGGTGCGGGGGGCTGGCCCCCCGCCTGTCATTTAACGCCCGGCGTCCCGTCGAATTTCTTCTCCAGGCTCGCCCAGCAGTCGATGTAATCGTCCTGCATCGGAGCCGCCTTCGCCGCCCATTCCGTCAGGTGCTGCGGAAACCGCGTCTCGAACATGAAAGACATTGTCTCCTCCAGCTTCTCCGGCTTCAGCGCCGCGTTCGACGCCCCCTCGAACGCCCCCTTGTCCGGCCCATGTGGCAACATGCAGTTGTGCAAGCTCATCCCGCCGGGCACGAACCCCTTCGGCTTCGCATCATAGATGCCGTAGATATTGCCCATCAGCTCGGACATGACGTTCTTGTGGTACCACGGCGGGCGGAAGCTGTTCTCCGCCACCAGCCAGCGTTCCCGGAAGAGGACAAAGTCGATATTCGCCGTCCCCTCCAAGCCCGACGGCGCTGTCAGCACCGTAAAGATCGACGGGTCCGGATGATCAAACAGGATCGCCCCGACCGGAGAATAGGTCCGCAAATCATACTTGTAGGGCGCGTAGTTCCCATGCCACGCGACCACGTCCAGGGGCGAATGCCCGATCCGCGTTTCATGAAACTGCCCACACCACTTCAGCACCACCCGCGACGCCACCTCCCGGTCCTCGAAGGCCGCCACCGGCACCTTGAAGTCCCGCGGGTTCGCCAGACAGTTCGCTCCGATCGGCCCGCGGTTCGGCAGCGTGAACGGCACCCCGTAATTCTCGCAGACAAAGCCGCGCGCCGGGCCTTCCAGCACCTCGACCCGGTAGACCAACCCGCGCGGCAAGACGGCGATCTCCTTCGGCTCGAGGGCAATCACCCCCAGTTCGGTGCAGAACCGCAGCCGACCCTCTTGCGGCACCACCAGCAACTCGCCATCGGCCGAATAGAAATACTCGTCCACCATCGATGCCGTGACCGTGTAAACATGCGCTGCCATCCCGGTCTGGGTGTTGACATCTCCCGCCGTCGTCGCCGTCCGCATCCCCGTGATCCAGGTCAGATGTTCGTTGCCATGCGGCACCGGGTCCCAGCGGTATTGGCCCAGCGAAATCACCTCCGGCAGCACGTGCGGTGCGGATTTCCAGAACGGCACGTCGATCTTCGTGAACCGGGTCGTGTGCTTCACCGAAGGCCGGATGCGGTAACACCAGGTCCGCTCTGGATGCGGCTTGGTAAAGGCCGACCCCGACAACTGCTCGGCATAAAGCCCGTAGGCGCATTTCTGCGGGCTGTTCTGGCCCTGGGGCAGGGCACCCGGAAGGGCCTCGGTCTCGAAATCGTTGCCAAAGCCCGGCATGTAGCCTTCGGTCAACCCGGTCCCACTTGCGGCGCGGATCATGCCTTCAGGAAGGGAATGGTGGGTCATGCGAACCTCCTGCAGCCGACTGCCTCGATTAATAGTTGCAACTGCAACCAAGTCAAGCTTAACATGACAAGCAATTCCGAACCGGCTAAAGCCAGCGCATGACAGATGTTATCTTACACGACTACTGGCGCTCGTCCTCGGCCTATCGGGTCCGGATCGGGCTGAACCTTCTGGGCATCGCCTACCGGTCCATCCCGGTGGACCTGACCAGCAGCGGACAACGTGCGCCAGACCACCTGAAGGTCAACCCGCAGGGTCTTGTTCCGGTGCTGGAAATCGACGGCCTCCGCCTGACCCAGTCGCTAGCGATCCTGGAATACCTGGACGAGACGCGCGCCGCCGGTTTCTTGCCCAAAGCCCCCGCAGAGCGCGCGCGCGCCCGCGCGCTGGCCATGGCGGTCGCGATGGATATCCAGCCCGTCTGCAACCTTCGCGTGGCCCAGCACGTCGTCGGCCTTGGCGGCACTACCGAAGACTGGATGCACCACTTCATCACGCTCGGCTTTCAGGGGCTGGAGCCGATGCTGACCGGTGACACTCCGTTCGCGCACGGACAGAACCCCGGCCTTGCCGACCTCTGCCTTCACCCCCAGGTCTACAACGCCAACCGCTGGGGTGTGGACCTGACCCCATTTCCGCGCATCGCTGCCATTGCCGACCGGATGGAGGCGATCCCGCAGGTTGCCGCCGCGCATCCCGACCGCGTGAAGCCGGGGGCCTGATATGGCAGCGGGCGGCACCTTCGACCTGCAGGATTTCCTGCCTTACCTTTTGAACCAGGCCGCCGAGGCCACCAGCCGCGGCTTTCAGTCCACCTACCGCGACCGGTACGGCCTGACCCGCACGCAGTGGCGCGTGATGGCCAACCTCGGCCGTTTTGGCGCAATGACCGCCCGCGACATCTGCCGGATCAGCCATATCGAGAAAACCAAGGTCTCCCGCGCCGTCGCGGGGATGGAGGCCGAGGGCCTTCTCACCCGCGCCACCAGCGACCAGGACCGGCGGGTCGAGAACCTGAGCCTCACCCCCAAGGGCCGCGCGGTGTTTGCCGAGATCGGCCAGCGCGCCCTTGCCTTCGACGCCGACCTGCGGACCCGCCTCGGTCCCGACGTTGCCGCCCGGGTCGACAGCATCCTGCGCGAAATCATTGCCCTGCAATCCGACGGTGCGATCACCGAGGACGACTGACGGGGCCTTCGACGCGCAAAACCCTCACCCGCGCGCCGCGATCAACCCCGCCAGCCGTTCGGCATCCTTCCAGGCTCCCCAGATGAACGCCGAGCCCCGGCAGGACAGCCAGGGCAGGCCCATGAAGTAGAGACCGGGAAGGTCCGTCACGCCGTCCTGATGCCGCGGGCGGCCATCCTCGCGGAAGATGTCCAGGTCGATCCAGCCGAAATCCAGCTGAAACCCGGTGGCCCAGATCACCGTGCCGATCCCCTCAGCCTGCATGTCCAGCGCCCTCGTGGGATCGGTCACGCAGCCGGGCAGGGGCAAAAGGTTGCGCGCGTCGGGCTCCTCCGGCAGGTCAAGGCCGTGCGCCTTCGCATAGGCGTCGGCCTCGTCCAGCACCGACAGATAGTTGCGGTCGCCATTCGCGATGTTGGTCTGCAGGTCACTCGCAATTTGCAGCGTCCCGTCACGATATGCGCCTGCCCGGCCCACAAGCGTCACCCCCAGCCCTGCAAGACGGCGGAAATCCATCGTGTGCCCGCCATAGGCACCGCTGACCGCAATCGTGATATGCTCGGTTCCGGGCGTGGGAGCCTTCATGTCCCACTTGCCCAAGCGGCCCAGCCACCAGACGAAATCCTGCCCCCGATAGCGGCGTGGCGGGCGGTCATGCGGACCGACCGACAGAAAGACCTTGCGGCCCGCCCGCACCAGCTCCTCGGCAATCTGCGCACCTGAGGACCCCGCACCGACGACCAGCACCGCGCCCTCGGGCAGGGCTGCGGGGTTGCGGTAGCTGTTGGAATGGAGCTGCGTGATCGACGGATCAGTGATGACGGTCGGAATGACTGGCTTCTGGAATGGTCCGGTCGCGACGACGACGTTCTGCGCTTCGATGGCCCCTTTCGACGTGATGGCGCGGTAGGCGTCGCCTTGGTGCTCCAGCTTCGTGACCTCGACCCCGGTTCGGATCGGCAGGCTACGGTCCTTGGCGAAGCGCACGAAGTAGTCGGCGACGGCTTCCTTCGGGGCGAATGCGTCAGGGTCGAGATCGCTGAACTCGGCCTCAGGAAAGCGGTCGTGCCAGGCTGGGCCGTTCGCTACCAGGCTGTCCCAGCGCCAGGACCGCCAGCGTTCCGCGATCCGGTCGCGCTCCAGGACCAGGTGCGGAACACCATGCTTCTGCAAGTGCGCCGATGTGGCGACCCCCGCCTGACCGCCACCGATGACCAGCGTGTGAACCTTCTCGACCATGTTCAGAGCCCCGTTAAGGAAGTTAAGATTTCCTGAATGCCCGCAGGCAAATCTCTGATTTCATTGATGTGACGAAAGTGCCCACGCGCGGGCAGCCCAACCTCACTCATCCCCCGGCACCCCGTATTTCGGGGCCTGGGTCGGGTCCTCCGCCCGCTGGACATAGGCGCCCATCTGCGGCGCGTAGACCTCCCAGGCGGCCCGCAGCATCCCGATGGGATCGTCCGCCCAGTCGATCCGCAGGTCGATCAGAGGCCACGACAGCCGGTCCGCCACCTTCAGCCCCGCCGAATGCACCGGCCCCGCCTCACCCCCCGCCTGCAACCCGGCCTCCAGGGCCAGCATCAGCCGCTCCCCCAGATGCCCTTTCGAGGTCGCGAAAGCCTCCACCATCGCCATCGGAACCAACTCCCCCGCCAGCAAGTTTCCCCCCGCCGCGCAATCCGTCGCCCGCGCCTCACCCCAGAGGCCCAGCACCTGCCCCCCCGAATGGATCGCCGTCCGCCCTGCTCGGTCGACGACCAGCAACTGCCGGTAGTCGATGAAAGCGCGCCCCTCGGTGACGGCCTGCAAGGCCTCGGCGGCGGATAAGCCCGCCTCCAGCCGATCCAGCACCAGCGGCCCCAATGCAGGGTCTGTGATGTTCTGGCTCGCCACTGCTCCGACCCCCGCCCGGACATGGGCGCACCGCGCCGCGACGGCGGGCGAGGAGGACGAAATCGCCATCCCGAACTGCCCGGTCCGGGCACAGCGCGCGACGATGGAGAAGGTCATGCTGCGTCGTCCGGAATGACAGCGGTCCCGTCGATCTCGACCAGCCAGGACGGCCGGGCGAGCGCGGTGACGACCACCCCGGTCGAAACCGGATGCACGCCCTTGATATACTCCCCCATCGTCCGGTAAACCGCCTCGCGGTGACGGACGTCGGTAAGATAGACCACGACCTTGCAGAGGTGCTCCATCTTGCCGCCGACCTCTTCCAGAAGCTGCCGGATGTTCTGCATCACCTTGTGGGTCTGCTCGACCGGGTCATGGCTGCCGATGTCCTTGGCTGTGTCGAGGTCCTGCGGACACTGGCCACGGAGAAAGACGATCCGCCCACGCGCAACGACGGCCTGCGCCAGGTCATTGTCCAGTTTCTGCTCGGGGTAGGTGTCCTTGGTGTTGAACTTGCGATGGCGGAAATGGGTCATGGTCGGGTTCCTTCAGGGAAGCAAAGATTGGCCGGGCTCCAGCGCGGCGATCTCGCGGCGGAACGACAGTGCATCAGCCCGGTCGGGCATGTCGAGACCCTCGGCCCAAGCGCGGCCAGCATAAGTGGCCCAGGCGATCGGACCGGGCGCGGCGGCGTCGCCAATCAAGTGCAGGGACCTGATACCGACGGCCTGCCAGTCGAGCGTTTTCGAGGCCTGAAAAAGGTCGTCGTTCGGTGTTCTGGATGTAACGTAGACCAGCGCGTCGCAAGACAGCGCGGATTGGCGGCCAGTCCAGGTGCAACCAAGGATGATCTCGCTTTTCAGAACGGCTTCCGGGGCTTTGTTCAGCTGAACCTCGACCCCAAGCTCCAGGAGACGTCTCATGATCGTTCCCTGTTCCAGAGTGTTGTCGGTCCATTCGGCAACCTTCACAGCGGGGGTGACAAAGTGGACGCGGTTGCCCCTAAGGACCAGAAGCTCGGCCAGGACCGAGCCCATGTAGAAATGGTCGTCGTCGTAGATGGCGACAGTCTGGCCCTCGGGGCAGTGCCCGGACATCAGGTCGTCGGGCGTGAAAAGGGGCAATGCCGGATCGGTTGGAATCGGGTGGAGGTGCAGGCGGGCGACGGCATCGCGGCGCCACGTGGCTCCAGTGGCGATGGCGACATGGTCGACACCCATGGCAAGGACGTCCTCGGGCGTGAGGGGGCTGTCGCGGTAGATCGCGACGTTCGGCATGGGGCCAAGTTGGCCGGTTCGGTAGTCGGCGACGCGACCCCAGGCGGAGAGGCCGGGGAGGAGGCGTTCCTTGGCCACGCGGCCGCCGAGGCTCTTGGTGGCTTCGGCCAGCGTGACCCTGTAACCGCGTTTGGCAGCCTGCAGGGCCGCCTCAAGGCCGGCGGGACCGGCACCGACGATAAGGACGCTTTCGGATACCCCCTTGGGCCGGGCTCGGTCGGGATGCCAGCCCTTGCGCCATTCCTCCATGAAGGCGGTGTTCTGGGTGCAGCGGCTGATGCTGCCGGTCATGTCACCGGACACGCAGATGTTGCAACCGATGCATTCGCGGATGTCCTCATACCGGCCTTCCTCGATCTTCTTTGGCAGAAACGGGTCGGCGATGGAGGGTCGGGCGGCCCCGATGAAGTCGAGCACGCCGGATCTGATCTGGCGGACCATGGCATCCGCGCTGGTGAACCGACCGACACCGACGACCGGTTTCGCCGTCAGCTCCTTGATCCCACGAACAAGGTCCTCTTGCGCGCCTTCTGGTTTGAAGCGTGAGGTGCCCGAACAGGCCTCCCACGTGCCGTGTGCGAGATCCCAGAGGTCGGGCAAGTCTGCGTGCATGGCGATGAAGTCGCGGAGTTCCGCGTTTGAAAAGCCGAAGGCTCCAGCCTCGTGCAGCGACATCCTCAAGGTGACCGCAAGTTCACCCTTCGTCGATTCGCGAGCATCTTCAACAATCTCGCGCAGGAACCTCGACCGGTTTGAGAGGTTGCCGCCATACTCGTCTGTGCGGTGGTTGGTGGCGCGGGACAGGAAGTGCTGCAGGATGCCGAAGCCATGCGCGCCGTAGAGGCAGATAAGGTCGAAACCCGCCTGATGGCTGCGGCGGAAGGCGTTGCGGAACCATCGGCGAAGGTCGCGAATGTCATTTTTGTCCATGGTGCGCGCCTGGACGGGGTCGGAGGTGAAGGTCAGAATTGGGCCGCCGGTGACGGCGAGCGGGACCTCACGTGAATAAAGGTTCGGGCCGTTTATGCCGGAGTAGGCGAGTTGGATGCCCGCAAGCGCGCCGTGGGATTTCATCGCATCCGCCATCCGCGCGAGCGCTGGAATGTCGCGATCGTCCCAGAGGTGCTGCTCGATGAAGGGGGTGATTTCGGAGGTTGGATGAATCTCGGTCTGTTCCGTGAAGATGACGCCCCAGCCGCCCTCGGCCTTGGTGCGGCGCATTTCCACGACGGCGGAGGGGTCGCGGTAGCCGCCGCCGTTGCAGTGCGGAACCTGGTAAAAGCGGTTCTTGGCGGTCTTCGGGCCGATCTGCAACGGCGTGAAGAGGATATCGTGGCGCGGGTCGCGGGGCATGTGTGGGCCTGAGGGCTGACAATGGTCTACCGGAACAGATTGGCCGAAAGATACCCCTGCACCAGCGCATTCAGACTATTCCTGCGAAGACCAAGGGGTATATACCCCTATCGAGGTATCACCGTGTCCCAGGCTGCAGACAGCACACAAGAGGCCGCTATTGCCAACGCCATCAGCGCGCTGCGGCAAAAGGGCTTTGCGGTCGCACTGTGGGACTTGTTCCGCAGTCTGGCCCAGCCGGACAACTTGATCGTGCTGGCCTATCGCGATTCTGGGCCGCCCGTCGTGCTTACGCATCTGGCGGGGCATCGGCGGGTCTTTCAGCGTCTGGAGACGACCTATCTGGCGGGGGCGTATCGGCTGGACCCGTTTTTTGCCCTGCATCTGACGCGGGCCGGGGACGGAGCCTATCGGCTGCAGATGCGTTCCGTCGCAGCCGCTATTTCGTCGACTACTTCGGCGAAACAACCCTTGTGGATGAAATAGCCTTTGTCGTGAGGCTTTCCGAAGGTCTGTCGCTGAGCCTTTGCCTTGGGCGAGATGCGACGTCCGGCAAGGAGTTTGGTGCGGCGGACATTGCCGCTTGCGTCAGGTTGGCTCCGGTTGTGTCTGCGTTGGCCCGCGCCGAATGGCAGGCGCTCGACAAAGGGGCGGGGCCAGCAGAAGACACATCAGCGTTGCTGATCCAGGCCGCGCGGCAGGAAGGCATCGCCCTGTCACCCCGTCAGGCGACGGTTGCGTTGATGATCCTTCGCGGGCATTCAACCCCGTCGATTGCCTTGTCGCTGGGCGTTTCGCCGCAAACCGTAAAGGTCTTTCGCAAACAGCTTTATGCCCGGTGCGGGATCTCGTCGCAGGGTGAGCTGTTCTCGTTGATGCTGCCGCTTTTGAAGGGGTGAGCCTAAGCTTCAGCCTCCATGCCGGCCTTCGGGCGGGGTTCGGTGGGGAGTAGCCCGGTGGCAAGGTAATAGGCCTGTTCGGCAATCGTCGTGGCGTGGTCGCCAGCGCGTTCGATGTTCTTCGCGATGAAATGAAGATGCATCGAAGGGCCGATGTTTGCGGGGCTTTCCATCATGTAGGTGAAAAGCGACCGGAACAGTGTGTTGTAGATCTGGTCGATGTCGATGTCGCGCTTGCGGACCGCTTCGGCGAGCTGGGCATCCTTCTGGACCAGCGCCCGGGTCGCTTCGTCCAGCATGCGGGTCACTTGCGTCGTCATGCGGCGGATGGTTCCGGCATGGCCGTCCAGCGGCGATGAGCGCGGCAGGACACGGGTACGCTTGGCCACGTTCTTGGCGTAGTCGCCGACCCGTTCAAGGCTATGAGCAGCGCGCATGACGGCCAGCACCCGGCGCAGGTCGCTGGCGGTGGGGGCACGGCGGGCAATCAGGCTGGCGGCCTCCATCTGGATGAACTCTTCCAGCTCGTCGATGGCCTTGTCTGCCGCGATGACCCTTTCGGCGGCGGTGATATCGAGGGCTTCCAGCGCCTTGGCGGCGTCTGTCATCGCCTGTTCGGTCAAGCCGGAAAGCTTGAGGAAATGGGCCTGCAGGGCTTCGAGATCGCGGTCGAAGGCAGACAGGATGTGCTGTTCGCTGTCGGTCATCGTCCTGCTCCTTACCCGATGCGCCCGGTGATGTAGGCTTCGGTCCTGGGGTCTTTCG
>WOUW01000009.1 GCA_009773055.1 Paracoccaceae bacterium | reverse complement strand
CACATCACTGCTCTGGAGCGCGCCGGCATCCGCTCGCTGCCCGATGGACAGGCTGTGACCTATGACGTCGAGCAGGACCGCAACGGCCGTGAATCGGCTGTGAACCTGGCGCTGGCGTAAGCCTTACCGCCTGAAAAATCTGAACGGGGGTGGCGAAAGCCGCCCCCGTTTGCATTCCGGGGGCGTCGATTTGCGGTGCCGTGCCAGTCAGCCCGGTCTGACCAGCGTGCCCATCGCGGACCTGGTGGCCTGGCTGCGCGTCATCCAGAAGTAGGCGACCTCAGGTCGGGACAAGGATCGCCCTGGCCGCGGCGCGGATCGCGTCGGTGACCGGGCGCAGCGCAGGGGCGGCAAGGCGGGTGAACTGCCAGTGCAGGGCGACGTCCAGCGGCGCGTCGGGCCCGAGGGTCACCAGCGCCCCCGACGCAAGATGCGGGGCGACCAGCGGCTCGGGGTTCATGCCCCAGGCGAGACCGGCAAGGCAGGCATCGACGAAGGCCTGGGACGAGGCGATGCGGTGCGTCAGAAAGGCGAAGCGCTGCATCCCGAGGGTTTGGGCGACCCAATCGGTCTGCAGGCGGTCCTTGTCGGAAAAGGTAAGCGCCGGGGCCAGCGACAGGGCCATTGGCGTGACGCCGTCTGGAAACCAGCGGGCGACATAGGCGGGCGACGCCGTGGCGCGGTAGCGCAGAGACCCAAGCGGAATGGTGTCGCAGCCCTGCAACGGGCCGGGATGGGCGGTGATGGCGGCGGCGACTTCTCCGCGCCTTAGCCAGTCCTGGCTGACGTCCTGGTCGTCGATGACGAGATCGTAAAGGAAGCCCGTGGTCGCAGCCAGCGCCGGGATGACCCAGGTGGCAAGGCTGTCGGCGTTGACGGCGATCCGAAGCGTGGCAGGGCCGGGCGCGAGGCCGGGCAGGTCCTGAGCCAGGGTGCGTTCCAGAAGCGCCATCTCATCATGGTGGCGGATCAGGCGCAGGCCGGTCGCTGTGGCAAGGCAGGGCTGGCCCCGTCGGATGAGAAGCGCGCCGGTCGCCTCTTCAAGCGCCTTGATGCGCTGGCTGATCGCCGATGGCGTGACATGCAGGTCACGCGCGGCAAGGTCGAAGGACCCGCGACGATGGACAGCGGCAAGGGCGGCAAGCTGGGTGGGATCAAGCATTAGCGCTGCTAATCTGGTCGCAAGAAGATTAACTGGAGTGTTGGGGATGTCTGGGCGTAGGTCAAGGAAAAGGGGAGGGTTCGATGGCCGAAAGCAATCTTCAGGTGCTCTTGCGAACGATGGAGCCCGTGTTGCATCCGGATCCCTACGGCTACGTGGTCTGGGCAGGTGGTGTCCTGTTGATCGAGCCCTTTGCGACGATAGCCGAAGCCGAGGGAATGACCGTTGTGGCCCCTCTGGCCGAGCTGCAGGCAGCGGGCATGGTGTCGGACCCCTGGGCGCGGATCAGCTTGACAGTGCATTCCGACCTTGCGGCGGTTGGCCTGACGGCAACCTTTGCGACGGCGTTGGGGGCGGAGGGGATCAGCTGCAACGTGATCGCGGGATACCATCACGACCACCTCTTTGTGCAGTGGGAGCGACGGGGGGATGCGCTGGCGGCATTGAGGCGGCTCTCGATTGCTTGAATCGGTGGTTCACGGCTATCTGGTTGCGGTCAGTCTGATCCTGGCGATCGGGGCGCAGAATGCGTTCGTGCTGCGGCAGGGGTTGCGACGCGAGCATGTGGGGGCGGTGGTCGCAGTCTGTGCGCTGTCGGATGCGCTGCTGATCGGGGCCGGGGTGGCGGGGTTCGGGGCGATCTCGGGCGCGGTGCAGTGGTTTGGCGAGGTGATGCGTTGGCTGGGGGTGGTGTTTCTGGCCGTCTACGGCGGCCTGCGGTTCCGCGCGGCGCTGCGGGGCGGCGAGGCGTTGCAACCGTCGGAGGCGGGGTCGGCCCCGCTGGGCAAGGTGCTGGCGACCTGCCTTTTGCTGACCTGGGCCAACCCGCATGTCTATCTGGATACGGTGGTGCTGATCGGGTCGATCTCGGCCCAATATGCGCCGCATCAGCTGGCTTTCGGCTTGGCGGCAGCTTGTGGGTCGCTGTCGTTCTTCACGGCGCTGGGGTTCGGCGCGCGGCTGCTGGCCCCGGTCTTTGCGAGGCCCGCGGCCTGGGTCTGGCTGGAGATCGGCGTGGGGGTGACGATGTGGGCGATTGCCCTGGGACTGGCCTTGGGCGGGTGAGGGTGACCACGCGCGGGCAGGTTTTCGGGGCGAGGGATTTCAAGGGGTTGGCTGCGGGCGTTCGGGATTTGTTAACGGCCTCAGTGCTGCCCTAAGTCAGAGACATCTTGGTCCAGTCGGGTCGGCGCGATCCGTAGAACGTCAACATCCGGTCCCTGGTCTTGCCGCTGTCGAGACCCAGAAAGCGCATTGCATTCTGCCACATCACGCGGTCGATCTGGGCGTCGGTCAGCTTGCAGCGGTCTTTCAGGAATGAAAGGACCTCGACGCCATACTTTGCATAGTCGGGCACTTGTTCCAGCATGATCCAGTCGGTGCCGTAGAGGATGTGACGGGCGTCGGGGTCGCAATGGCTGATCCAGTCCTGCAGCTGCTTCGCGACGTGCTCCAGCCTGCCTTCGTCGGGGAAGACCTCGGAAAAATAGCTGATGTCCATGTAGAGATGCGAGTCGGGGTTGGCCCGGACATACTCGCCGATGGTCCATTCCCAGCTAGAACGGTCGGCAGGGGCACCGGGCCGGCTCTGCCGCCAGCAAAAACCACCCCCATGCGCGAGCGAGAGCCGGAGCGCTGGCCGAATTTTCAAGGCGTCGATCCAGAACCGAGGCTCGGCGCGCCTGCCGTATTCCGGGCCGGCGGCAACGGAATTGCTCGCATGTGCCAGGATCGGCGCGTCATGGCGAAGGCAAAAGTCGAAGGCACGGATCATGGCGCGGTCGAGTTCGACCCCAAGTGCGTCAGGGGGAAGCTCAAGGGCCTCCAGCGCTTTCTTCGGGTAATTGGTGTCCTTTGACAGGTTGCCGATCGCACGGAATCCCATCGGCGGGTAGAGTTTGAGGCCGAGAAAGCCGTGGTCGGTCAGCGCCTCTTCGGCAAGGTCGAGGGGATCGAATTCAGGGGTGCCCTTGAAGCGCTTGTGCTTGCCCGTGGTCCAGAAGACCGAGCGGAGGGGATCGAAGGGGACCATTCCGTGAATGGGCACCGGCGAGCGGCGGGCCAGTGCGCCGTAGACGGCGATCTGGTCGCGGAAGGAGGAGCCCTTCGATGTCGTCTCGCCCAGCCAGTGGGCATAATCGACCATCAAGGGCACCAGCATCAGCGGCTTTCGCCCCCATAGGCCGCTGGCGGTGGCAAGTTCCTGCGCGAGGCTTTGGCGGGAGCGAAAGAACAGCGCAACCCAGCGCATGAGCGCACCGTAGGGGCCGGGTGAGGTCAGGAGCGCCTTGGCAGCCTGCCGGGACGACAGGGTGCGCAGACCGCGGGCGCCGAGGGGGCCCGCAGCCTCTTGCAGAAGTGCATCGCGCAGGCGGTCCTCAGGCAGTGCGCGGGCGGGTTTGGCGCCGGGGCGAGCCTTGTCAAGAAAGGCAGCGAGATTTCGTTCGGTCCGCCGATAGACACGCGCCTTGTCGCTGTCCGCAGTGGAGGTGTGGTTGCGGTCGAGGCGGTCGCGTTCCTGTCTCGCGGTCGGCGTGGCGCAAAGAAGCCAGTCGACCATCAGCTTGATCAGGGCCTCGGCTATGCTGGGGTCCTCGATGGTGAGGCTGCGGACGGAGTCTGGTTTGATGTCGCAGACCTTTTCGGCAAAAGACGGGAGCGCAAGGCGGGTGAGGAAGGTGGTTATGGGCAGATCCCTGCCGTTGAAGAGATGGCAATGCGCGTCGATGAGCGTCCCGCTCTGCGGACCCTTGGCGTAGTCCGGTCGGGGATTGCCGCAGCCGGGCAGGGCCGAGGCCGCCAGCGCGCCGCCGCCAAGTCGCAGGGTTTCGCGTCGGGATAGCGGGACCATGCCCCCCCTCGCCTGCTTGCAGTTGACGAAAGGTTACTGCATTCCGGGGCCCGGACAAAGCATTTAGCGCAGGGTCGCCGCTCTTGCCGCGAGCCTGTTGCCGATCCGGTCATTTGGCCTTCGGGCCATGGCCGGACTCAGGACAAGGGACGTCATGGCGGAAACGGGATGGACAGTGCGGGATGATCTTGGCCGCCCGGTCGAGGGAGCGCTGTGGATGCTGGCGACGACGCTGGCCTTTGTCGGCGTGAACGGCATCGTCCGGCACCTCGGGACTGACCTGCCTGCGGCGCAATCGGCCTTCATCCGCTTTGCCTTTGGGCTGGTGTTCCTGTCCCCGGCCTTGTGGGCGATGCGGGGAACCAGGCTGGCCGAGGGGATCTGGCCCTTGTTCCTGTGGCGGGGTGTGCTGCATGTCGCGGCGGTGATCTTCTGGTTCTGGGCGATGGCGCGGGTGCCGGTGGCCGAGATGGCGGCGATCGGGTTTCTGAATCCGGTGGTCGTGCTGGTGATCGCGGGGCTCTTGCTGGGCGAGTGCCTTGGTCGGGGGCGGATGGTGTCGGTTGTGGTGGCGCTCGTGGGCGCGCTGATCGTCCTGCGGCCCGGTCTGCGCGAGGTCACGGCGGGGCATCTGTCGCAGCTTGTCGCAACCTTGTGCTTTGCGGTGAGCTATATCTTTGCCAAGCGGCTGAGCGGCATGGCTCCGGCTTCGGTCGTGGTGGGGGTCCTGTCGGTGACGGTCGCCGTGGGGTTGGCACCGATTGCCTGGTGGGTCTGGGAACCTGTGACGGACGCGCAGCTACTGTGGCTGGCGGCGGTCGCGGCGCTGGCGACGCTGGGGCACTACACCATGACCCGGGCGTTCAGCGCGGCCCCCCTGGCGGTGACGCAGCCGGTGACGTTCCTGCAGATCCTGTGGGCGACGCTGCTGGGGTCGTTCGTGTTTGGCGAGGCGGTGGACGGGTTCGTGATCCTGGGTGGCGCGCTGATCGTGGGGGCGGTCAGTCTGAACACCTGGGCCGAGGCACGCCGGGGCCGCATTCCGCCGCAGCCGGAGCCTTGAGGGGCGGGGCGCGACGGCAGATTGCCCAACCTGCGGGGTGTTGCGCGGGGGGCGTGCGGGGCGCACGGGCTGGTGAGCGGGTGTTGACGGACATTTCCTAGGGTCGCGGACCAAGGCGATCCCCGGAGGTTCCTGATGCCCGACGATACGACGATCCTGTCGCTGCCCCTGATCCTTCCGGCGCAGGCGCAGAAACATGTGACCCATAACGAGGCGCTGGTGGCGCTGGACCTTATCGTGCAGCTGGCGGTGATCAACCGGACGCTGACCACTCCGCCGCCGCTGCCGACCATCGGCGACCGGCATATCGTGGCGGCGGGGGCGACGGGCCCCTGGGTGGGCCAGGCCGGGCGGGTCGCGCTGTTCACCGAAGCCGGGTGGCAGTTCACGCAACCGCTGCCGGGCTGGCAGGCCTATGTGATGGCCGAAAGCCAGATGGCCTTCTTCAACGGGGTGGCATGGATCGCGCTGTCGGACGGTCCGTTCGTCGCGGGCCAGCTGGGCGTTTCGGCGACGCCGGATACGACGAACCGGCTGTCGGTGTCGTCCCCCGCGACGCTTTTGAACCACGCGGGGTCGGGACATCAGCTGAAGCTGAACAAGGCCGTGGCGGCAGATACCGCGAGCCTTCTGTTCCAGACCGGGTTCAGCGGTCGGGCAGAGATGGGGACGGCGGGGTCGGATGACTTTTCCGTCAAGGTCAGCCCGGACGGGTCGGCCTATTTCACCGCGCTGGAGGCAGACGCGGCGACGGGGGAAGTGACGCTGCCGATGCCGGTGCATCTGGGGGGGCAGGCGGCGGACCCCGGGACTTTGGTCGACGGGACGCTGTGGCTGAACACCACGACGGGCGAAGTGAAGGTGCGCAGCGCAGGGGTGACGCTGCCGGTCGGCGGCGGCGGTGGCGGCGTCAGCGATGGCGACAAGGGCGACATCACGGTGTCGGGGTCGGGGGCGACGTGGAGCATCGATGCGGGCGCGGTGAGCTTGGGCAAGCTGGCCGATATCGCGACGGACAGTTTCCTGGGGCGCGATACGGCGGGGACGGGTGCGCCCGAGGTTCTGACGCCGGCGCAGGCGCGGGGTATCCTGAACGTGGCGGACGGGGCGACGGCGAATGCGTCGGACGCAAGCCTGCGGGACCGCGCGACGCATACCGGGACGCAAGGGGCAGCGACGATCACGGGGCTGGCGGCGGTGGCGACCAGCGGGTCAGCCAGCGACCTTGCAGCAGGGACGCTGCCTGCAGCGCGCTTTGACGACACGGCACACGGGACCCGGGCGGGCGGTTCGCTGCATGCGGCTGCGACGGGGTCGGTCGCGGGGTTCATGGCGGCGGCGGACAAGACCAAGCTGGACGCGATCACCGGCACGAACACCGGCGACCAGACGATCACGCTGACCGGCGAGGTGACGGGGTCGGGCACCGGGTCCTTCGCGGCGGTGATTGCCGGGAATGCGGTGTCGAATGCCAAACTGGCGGACGTCGCCACTGGCACGCTGAAGGGCCGGGCGACGGCGGGCACCGGCGATCCGGAGGATCTTACGGGCGCACAGGCGACCGCGTTGCTGGACGTGTTCGGGACTGCGGCCAAGGGCCTGGCCCCGGCCTCGGGCGGGGGCACGACGAACTTCCTGCGGGCGGACGGGACGTGGACGGCACCTCCGACGGGCGGCGGCGTCACGGACGGGGACAAGGGCGACATCACCGTCAGCGGGTCGGGAACAACCTGGACAGTGGATGCGGACGCGGTGACGAACGCCAAGCTGGCCAACATGGCGGCGAACTCGATCAAGGGCAACAACATCGGCGCGGCAGCGGACCCGGCGGACCTGAGCGGGACACAGGTGACCGCCCTGCTGGATGTGTTCGGGACGGCGGCGAAGGGGCTGGCCCCGGCTTCGGGCGGGGGCACGACCAACTTTCTACGGGCGGATGGCAGCTGGGCGGCGCCTGCTGGAGGCGGCGGCGGGTTGCCGGGCGGTGGTTCTGGCGAGATCCAGTTCAACAATGCGGGCACCTTTGCCGGCGCGGCGGATGTCGAGATCGAAGGCGGCCAGTTGCGGCTGCCGCTGATCGCGACCCCGGCGGCCCCGGCAACAGACGGGCTGAAACTGTTCGGCCGCAAGGTCGGAGGGCGGATGATGCCGGCCTTCATGGGGCCAAGTGGCCTTGACAGCTCGCTTCAGCCATCCTTTGCCCGCAACAAGATCGGCCTGTTCCTTCCGGCCGGAAACGGCGGCGCGGACAGCCAGATCGGCATCGTCATTTCATCGACTGGGACCGCGACGGCGGAAAACGTGGCCACGACGAACCTGCACAACTACATGCGGCGGCGGTCCTGGCGGGTGACCACGGCCTCGACCACGGCGGTCGCTGGCATCCGGGGCGGAGCGCTGCAATGGACCGTTGGCGGCACGGCGGCTGGTCTTGGCGGCTTCCAGATGGTCTGGCGCTGGGGTCCGGCGACGGGCGTGGCTACGGCAACGCACCGGGCCTTCGTCGGGATGCGCAACATCACGACGGCACCGACGGACGTCAACCCGTCGACCGTTACCAACATTTGCGGCATGGGCTATGACGCCGCCGACGCCAACATCCAGTTCATCCACAATGACGGGTCAGGAACAGCGACGAAGATCGACCTTGGCGCAAGTTTTGCGAAGCCGAACGCCGACCTGACCTCGGTCTACGAGGTCGCCCTGTTCTCGCCACCCGGCACCACGCAGACCCTTCACTACGAGGTCACGAACCTTGTTTCAGGCGCGGTGGCGACGGGGACGATCACCACCGACATCCCGACCACGTCGACCCTGCTGACCCCCTACAGCTTCATGAGCGTGGGCGGCACGTCTTCGGTGATCGGGATCGCAACCATGGGCCTCTATATCAACCGCGGGACGGCAGCGAGCCGATCGACGACCTGACGATCGAGTTTCTTGCGGGGCATCGCCGGACGACCCGGGGCAAATGGGTGGCACGGACCCCGGTTGCGGCAGCCGAACCTTCTGCGGAAGAGGTCGCCCGGCAGCGCGAAGCCGACTATCAGGCTGCGCTGGTGGCCCGGGACGAGGCGCTGCGTCTGGCGCTTGCCGCGGAGGCTGACCCGTTGTTCTTTCGCTGGCAACGTGACCTTGCTGCAAAGGAAGACTGGCTGGCCGCCGTGGCCGAGGTGAAGGCCCGATTCCCCAAGCCCGAGCGGGTGTAGAGGCTGGCTTCTAGCGGGATCGGAGGCACAGCAGGGCCTGTCCGCAAGGGCAGGCCCTTCATCCATTGCTCGGCCGTGTGCCACCCGCCCCGTTTGACAGGTCAGCTGGTCCTGCATAGACAAACACCAGGTTTCAAAGGGGCGATACCATGCGCATTGCGATGATCGGAACGGGATATGTCGGGCTGGTCTCGGGCGCGTGTTTTTCCGACTTCGGTCATGACGTGATCTGCGTCGACAAGGATGCAGGCAAGATCGAGCGGCTGAACCGGGGCGAAGTGCCGATCTTCGAGCCGGGGCTGGAGGCGCTGATCGCCAAGAACACAGCGGCGGGGCGGCTGTCCTTCACGACTGATCTGGTTTCGGCTGTCGATGGGGCCGAGGCGGTGTTCATCGCGGTCGGCACGCCCACCCGCCGCGGCGACGGTCACGCGGACCTGACCTATGTGATGGCAGCGGCCGCCGAGATCGGGCAGGCGCTGACCGGCTACGCAGTGGTGGTGACCAAGTCCACGGTCCCGGTCGGCACCAACCGCAAGGTGGCCGAGGCGGTGCGCGCCGCGAGTCCGGGAGCCGTCTTCGACGTGGCCTCGAACCCGGAATTTCTGCGCGAAGGGGCCGCGATCGACGATTTCATGCGCCCCGACCGGGTGGTCGTCGGGGCCGAAACGCCCAAGGCGCGCAAAGTGATGGCCGAACTGTATCGGCCGCTTTCCTTGCGCGAATTTCCGGTGGTCTACACGGGTCTTGAGAGTGCCGAGATGATCAAATACGCGGCGAACGCCTTTCTTGCGACCAAGATCACCTTCATCAACGAGATCGCTGCCCTGTGCGAAAAGGTCGGGGCGGACGTGAAGACGGTGGCCAAGGGCATCGGCATGGACGGGCGCATCGGCGACAAGTTCCTGCATGCCGGACCGGGCTATGGCGGCAGCTGTTTTCCGAAGGATACCAAGGCCTTGGCCCGGATCGGGCAGGAACATGCCGCGCCGATGCGGATCGTCGAGGCGGTCATCAAGGTCAACGAAGAGGTGAAGCGCCGGATGATCGACAAGATCGTCGATCTCTGCGGCGGGTCCGTGCGCGACAAGACGATTGCGGTCCTTGGCGTGACCTTCAAGCCCAACACCGACGACATGCGCGAGGCGCCGTCATTGACCATCGTCCCGGCCCTGGTCGGCGCGGGCGCGAAAGTGCGGGTCACCGATCCGCAAGGCCGCCATGAGGGCGAGGTCTTGCTGCCCGGGGTGAAGTGGGTCGACAACCCTTACCAGGCGGCGAACGATGCCGATCTGGTCGTCCTTCTGACCGAATGGAACGAGTTCCGGGGGCTGGACCTGGCAAAGCTTGCCCGCAAGATGGCAACCCCGCAGATGGCCGACCTGCGCAACATCTATGACCCGGCGGAAGTGCGCGAGGCGGGCTTTACCGCCTATATCGGCGTCGGGCGCTAGGCCCGGAGGGTCTTTCGCGCGGCTTTGCCGAAAATCCCGACCAATCGCCCAGATTACGCCGTGATCGGATCATCGGACGTTAGGCCCTTCGGAGGCACTCTCGTACCCGGGTAAATGGGTGTGTGGGGCCGGAAGTGATAAACTTTCTGGTGCTGGAGACGTTCACGGCTGCGCCGCTGAACATGGTGTCGGGCATTTGTGATCTGGAACTTGTGGTGCAGGGGGGCAAGACCCTGCTCTATTCGGCGACCCGTGCGGGGGGTGGCGTGCTGGCGCTGGACGTCGGCGGCACGATGACGCTTCTTGACCAGGAAAGCATCGCCCCGGGGATGGCGCTGCCAGCCGAGGCGACGCTGGACACCGTGGTCATCAATGGCACGACCCATCTGATCGTCACCGGGGCGAACCAGGCCGGGGTCAATGCCTTTGGCATCAGCGCCACCGGCACGCTGAACGCCCCGATCCAGCTGCCCGGCAGCCTTGCGGGCGCGATTGCGGCGCAGACCATCCTGCAGATCGGGGGTGCGACGTATTTCTACGCCGCGCGGACGGGCGAAAGCACGATTCACACCTATTCGGTGGCAGCGAACGGGACGATGACGCTGGTCGGCTCGCGCGTCCTGGACGGGCCTTATACCGGGGTCGACATCACCACGCTGGTGCCGGTCACGGTGGCTGGGCAAAGGTTCATGATCAGCCTGTCGCTGGAGGCGGACGTGATGCGCGCCTTCCCGGTCGCGGCGAACGGCACGCTGGGAAATCCGACGATGATCGGCGCGCCGCAGGGCCTTGGCATCAATGACCCCTCGGCGGTCGAAACGGTCGAGATGGCCGGATCGACCTACCTGATCCTGGCCTCGACCAATTCGTCCTCGATCAGCGTGGTCCGGCTGGCCGGCGACGGGTCGATGCAGGTAACCGACCATGTCATCGACACGCTGGATACCCGCTTTGCGGCCGTGCAGTCGGTTGCGACAGTGCAGATGGGCGACCGGGTCTTTGTCATCGCGGGCGGCGGAGATGACGGGCTGACGGTCATGACGCTGACCCCCGACGGCCGGCTTCTGAAGTGCGGCCAGCTGCTGAACGAGACGGGACTTGGACTGGACAACATCACCGCAATGACCGCGCGGGTGACCGGGGGCGTGATCGAGGTCTTCATCGCCACTGAAGGCACCGGGATCATCCGGTTGCAGATCGACCCCGGCACCCTTGCCCCGATCCAGACCGGCGGCTTCGACCCAGCCACATTGACCGGCACGGCGCTGGCGGACATGATCCTTGGCGGCTACGCCGACGAGCAGATCCTCGGCGAACTCGGTGACGATATCCTGTCGGATGGGGCCGGGTCCGACACGCTGTTCGGCGGGGCCGGGGCGGATCTGTTCGTGCTGGCTGCCGACGGCGTGGCCGACCGGATCGCCGATTACCAGTTCGGCATCGACAGGATCGACATCTCGGCCTGGGGGCCGATCTATTCGCTGGCAGCGCTGACGATCACCGCCACAGCCACCGGCGCGCTGATCACCTGGGGCGAGGAGGTGCTGGAGCTTGTCACCCCGAACGGGATGCCGCTGGCCCCCGGGAACTTCCAGCTCGGCGACTTCGTCGCGCTTTGGCATTCCTTGCCGCCGCCGCCCCAGCCGGAAAACCTGATCTACGGGACCAACCAGATCGACGTCCTGACCGGCGGGACTGGCGACGATCTGTTCCTGGTCTCGGTCGGGGCCGATACGATCAACGGCGGTGCAGGGTTCGACACCATTTTGCTGACCGGGGCCACTGCGGGCATCCGCGTCAGTCTGGAGGCGCTGAACCAGAACACCAACATCGCCACCGGCCAGACCTATGTTTCGATCGAAGGGATCATCGGATCGGCCTTTTCGGACACGCTGACCGGCGATCCGGCCAACAACCGGATCGAGGGGCAGGACGGGAACGACCGTCTGTCGGGCAGCAGCGGCAACGACAGCCTTCTTGGCGGCAACGGAAACGACACGCTGCTGGGCGGGATCGGGGTGGACACGCTGGACGGTGGCGTCGGGCGCGACCGTGCCAGCTATCGCGAGTCGCTGTTCGGGGTCGCCGCCGACCTGACCACCCCGGGCGTCAACGCGGGCGAAGCGGCGGGTGACAGCTATGTCGGGATCGAGGATCTGGAAGGCACCGGCTACCACGACACGCTGGCGGGCGATGCGCAGGCCAACAACCTGATCTCACTGGAAGGCAACGACCGGCTGGACGGGCGCGCCGGGTCCGACAGCCTTTACGGCGGCGACGGCACCGATACTCTGGTCGGAGGCGAGGGGACGGACCGGCTGGATGGCGGCACCGGCACCGATTTTGCAAGCTACGACACGTCCACCGTCGCGATCCGGATCGACCTTGTCACCGCCAGCCTGAACACCGGCGACGCGCTGGGCGACATCTTCGTCGGGATCGAAGGCTTCATCCTAAGCGCCTTTGCCGACACGTTTTCGGGCTCCTCGGTTGCCGATCAGGCCCTTGGCGGGGCAGGCAACGATACGCTGACCGGCCTTGCCGGCAACGACACGCTGTCGGGCGGGTCGGGGACTGACATGCTTTACGGCGGGGATGGCGATGACCGGCTGATGGGGGGGCTGGGGTCGGACCGGCTTGAAGGCGGCGCGGGGACGGACCTTGTCACCTATGCCGAGGCCGGGGCCGGGGTCTGGGTGGACTTCGTGACGCCAGCGTTGAACACCGGCGAGGCGCTGGGCGATGTGCTGGTGGCGATCGAGGGTCTCGAAGGCTCGGGCTTTGCCGACACGCTGGCGGCGGATGCGGGGGGGAACAAGCTTTACGGGCTTGGCGGCAATGATGCGATCTCGGGCCGGGGCGGGAATGACCTGCTGGAGGGGGGCGATGGCGACGACACCCTGATGGGCGGCACCGGGTCGGACACGCTGACCGGGGGGGCAGGGTTCGACATTGCGTCCTATGCCGAAAGTACGGGCCTGCGCGTCGACATGGCGACGCCCTCGCTGTCGACGGGCGAGGCGGTGGGTGACACGTTCACCGGGATCGAGGGGCTGCTGGGCGGCACCGGGGCGGACACGCTGCAGGGCGATGGCTTTGCTAACCTGCTGATGGGCGGCCTTGGCAACGACAGCCTGGAGGGCCGGGCGGGAAACGACACGCTGCAGGGCGGCGACGGGCTGGACACGTTGCTTGGTGGCGATGGCAACGACACGCTGGACGGAGGCCTTGCCAGTGACCGGCTGGAAGGCGGGATCGGCGTCGACACCCTGACCGGGGGCGACGGGAACGACCTGCTTTATGGCGATGCTGACCTTGACTGGCTGGACGGTGGGACCGGAAATGACACGCTTTACGGCGGCGACGGGGATGACCGACTGGACGGGGGCGCGAGCACCGACCGGATGGAGGGGGGCCTCGGCAATGACCTATATGTCATCGACGCGGCGCTGGATGTGGTGGTCGAGGGGGCCAGTGCCGGAACCGACACCATCGACACGACGCTGACCAGCTACACCCTGGGGGCGAATGTCGAGATTCTGATCCTGCGAACGGGCGTGAATGCGACCGGGATCGGAAACGCGCTGGACAATACGTTGGCCGCCGGGGCGGGGAACGACACGCTGTCGGGGCTTGCCGGGATCGACTGGATCTATGGCGATGCTGGCAACGACAGCCTGGATGGCGGGTCCGAGACGGACGCGCTGTGGGGAGGAACCGGGGCGGATACCATCCTGGGCGGTGACGGCGGCGATGCGTTGCAGGGCGAGACCGGCATTGACGTGCTTTACGGCGGCAACGGGGTGGACTGGCTGTATGGCGGCGATGACAGCGACCGGCTGGACGGCGGGGCCGACACCGACGCGCTGTTCGGCGAGTTCGGCAGCGACCTGCTTTACGGCGACACGGGCAACGACAACCTCGACGGCGGCTATGGCATGGATGTGCTTTATGGCGGGCAGGGGGTCGACTGGCTCTACGGCTCGTTCGACAACGACCAGCTTTATGGCGGCACCGAGACTGACGCCCTCTTCGGGCAAGAGGGTAACGACCTTCTGGATGGCGGCGATGGTGGCGACAACCTGGATGGCGGCACCGGCGACGACAACCTGTCAGGCGGGGCGGGCGACGACTGGATTTATGGACAGGCAGGCCAGGACACGCTGTCGGGCGGGGACAATGACGACGTCCTTTGGGGGGGTGCGAACAACGACACGCTGACCGGCGAGGCTGGCGGCGACCATCTGGACGGCGGCGACGGCGATGACCGGCTGACGGGCGGCGCGGGCCGCGACGTCTACCATGGCGGCGCCGGGGTCGATCACTTCGAGATCATCACCGCGGATGCCGAGGATCTGTTCCTCGATTTCACCAGCGGGGTGGACCGGGTGGTGCTGGACCGCGCAGGATTGGGCATTGCGGCGGGGGCGACGCTTTCGGGGATGTGGCAGACCGGGGTGGCAATGCCCGGCAGCTTTCCCGAACCCGAGGCGGCCCTCTTCTACGACACCACGTTCCGGGCGCTGTTTCTGGATCCTGACGGCGGGTCCAGCAGCAATGCCACCGCGCTCTTCAGTCTGGATGAGGGCAGCACGCTGGCATTGGCGGACCTTCTGTTGGTCTGACGCCCCTGCGGATCGCACTGGACAACGCGGGGAATTTCAACGCAAACCAGCGGCGCGGCGGTTGGTGGGATAGGGGCGCGAGGCGATGACGGAGCGGATTCTGGTGACGGGCGGCGCGGGCTATATCGGGTCGCATGCCTGCAAGGCGCTGGCACGGGCCGGGTTTCAGCCCGTGGTGTTCGACAACCTTGCGACGGGGTGGGCCGGGGCGGTGAAATGGGGGCCGCTGGTCAAGGGCGACCTGATGGACCGGGCTTCCATCGACGCGGCATTGGCGGAACACAAGCCGGTCGCGGTGATGCACTTCGCCGCGCTGTCGCTTGTGGGCGAATCGATGAAGGACCCCGGGCTTTACTGGCGGGTGAACACCGGCGGCGCGCTGAACCTGCTGGAGGCCTGCGCGGCGGCTGGGGTCAGGAACTTTGTCTTTTCGTCGACCTGCGCGACCTACGGCGATCAGGATGGCGTTCTTCTGACCGAGGACACCCCGCAGCGACCGATCAACGCCTATGGCGGATCAAAGCTGGCAATTGAACAAATACTGCGCGATTTCGGGGTTTCCGCCGGGATAAGCCATGTGATCTTTCGATATTTCAACGTGGCGGGCGCGGACCCCGAAGGCGAGATCGGCGAGCAGCACAAGCCCGAGACCCATCTGATCCCGCTGATGCTGGATGCGGTCGCGGGCAAGCGCCCGGCGCTGACACTGTTCGGCACGGATTATCCGACCCCGGATGGCACTTGCGTGCGCGACTATGTCCACGTCTCGGACCTGGCCGAGGCGCATGTCCTGGGGCTGAAGCGCCTTCTGGAGGGCAAGGGCGATGGCGTCTTCTGCCTGGGCACGGGGCGCGGCTTTTCGGTGCGCGAAGTGATCGAGGCAAGCCGCATGGTCACCAACCGCGAGGTTCCGGTGGTGATTGGCGCGCGGCGTCCGGGCGATGCGGCGGCGCTGGTTTCGTCGTCATCGCACGCGATCGAAAGCCTGGGATGGGAGCCTTCGCGGTCCACTCTGCGGCAGATGATCGGTGACGCCTGGGCCTGGGCGCAGCGTCCGGGCTTTGACGAATAGGGCCTAAAGGTCCCAGTTCAGGTTGGGCTTCTTTGCCGGCTGCGCCCGAGCCTCGGTGATCCCAAGCCACCCCCCACGCAGGGGCACCGTCCGTTCCGCGCCCCAGTCGCCGGTGATGGTCAGCGTGTCGCCCTCCAGCATCACGCCCGCGACCGACTGGCCTTCAGGCCAGGCGATTGCGCCGATGATGTGGCGGACCTCGACCGTGCCTTCGGGGTTCAGCGTCACCAGCCCCGGTTGCCCGGCAGCGGTCAGGGGATCGGGCGTCTCGCGCGATGACAGCCCAAGCATCGGCAGCGCGGCCCCTTCCTCGACCCCAAGGCAGCCGGTGTGCCGCCCGTTCCAGGGCGCTTGGTCACGGCCGCCGTTCGAATGCCACAGCATCGTCATCGGCAGCAGGCCCGGGTTGCGCAGCGACAGGTAAAGGTCGCCTTCCTCCGGACGGACGACGGCGGTCCAGCCCAGACGTGAGGCCGGGTCTTCGATGCCCGCGACAAAATCCTCGTGGCGCTCGCCCCAGGGGTAGCGATGCAGGTTGACCATGCCGCCATCGGCGCCGGGAAACTCGGCGGCATCCTCGCTGCGGCGCGGGTAGGCAAGGCAGGACCGGCCCTGCGTCGTCTCAAGCGGTTCGGCCAGCGTCTCCCACCAGCGCTTGCGGGAGAACGACAGTTTTGCCCCGTTCGGCACCGAAACCATCGCGTGATTGGCAACCGGCAGCGCGCCTGCGCCGCCGACGAACAGGTGGCGCTGGTAGACGAAGGGGTGGTCGTCCGCGACCGACAGTTCCTTGATCACGGTCGCGCCCTGCACCGCGCCCGACAGGATCGCGCGCAGCGTGCCGGGGGCCGAGGGCACGACCTGCCAGTCGCCGTTGGCTGGCAGCCCGTGCAGGCCCTGATCGGACGCCCCCATCGGTGCGGCCAGGAAATCGCCCGCCAGCCAGCGCTGATGCGGGGGCGCGTCGGCGGGAACCTCGGACTCGGCCCAGGGCGCGCGGTGCAAGGGGGCGATCTCGTGGCCCTGATCGGTCACCGTCAGCCGGTCAAGAACGCCGCCCCGCGGGATGAAGTCAAAGCTGATGCCGCTGGCAGTGATCCGGTGGGTCATGGCTGGTCCTTCCCTTGCGGGTGAAAGCTTGCCGCCCGAGACAGCCCTGCGCAAGGCGTAGCGCAAAGGAAAAGGCCGGCCCGATGTGCCCGGACCGGCCTTCCCGTTCAGTGCTTTGGTGTCAGGCCTGGCTTTGTCCCATACGGGCAAAGCGCGCCGGGTCGGCCGATTTCAGGCGCAGGGCCAGAAGATAGCCGATGACACCCCCTGCCGGGATCAGCGCAGGCAGGATCCAGCCCAGGCTGCCGCCGGTGGTGCCGGTCAGGTCCCCGAAGTTCAGGAAGATGTAGACGAACAGTGCCGCCATGATCAGCCCGGCAATGCCCGGCAAGATAAGGGTCGACAGAGCCGAACCCCCGCCCTGCCGCTGGAAGAAGACGATCACTGACAGCGAGGTGATGGCCATCATCCCGATGACGCCCAGCGTCCCGATCTGGCTGATCCAGGTGAACATGTTCAGGATCGGGTCCAGTCCAAGGCCCGCGAAGATCGCCAGCACGATCAGCGCGCCGATGGTCTGCACGACGGAACCGATATGCGGGCTTTGGTGCGTGTCGTGGGTCCGCCCGAAAGCATCGGGCAGAAGGCCGTCACGGCCCGCAACATAGGAATAGCGGGCGATGTAGTTGTGGAAGGCCGACAGGGCTGCAAACAGGCTGGAGACGAGGAGAAGCCCCGCGATCATCGAGATGGTCGGGTTGGTGTAGGTCTCGGCCAGGATGAAGAAATGCGCGGTCGGGTCTTCGAGGCCGCCGATGGTTTCCAGAAGCTTGTCCGCGCCTGTGCCCGCGATCATCAGCCATGTGGTGAAAACAAAGAAGATGCCGATCATCAGGATCGAGAGGTAAGTCGCGCGCGGGATGGTCCTTTCCGGGTCGCGGGCTTCCTCGCCATAGATCGTGGTCGCCTCGATCCCGATGAACGAGCCGAGGCAAAAGAGGACCGCCGCCGTCAGAGAGCCGGAGCTTAGGGCAGAAAAGTCGAAGATGTTGACCGCAAGTCCCGTGCCTTCCGCGCCGCCCGCGCCAAGGATGGCGAAGTCGACGATCAGGACGATCAGGTATTCGAGGCCCACAAGGACGACCATCACCTTGGCCGACAGATCGACCTGCCGGTAGCCAAGAATACCAACCAGCGCGATGGCGATCAGGCTGTAGATCCACCAGTCCAGGGCAATGCCGAACTGGCTGAAGACGCCTGCGGACACGCCGCCCAGAAGCCCGATCAGCCCGAACTGCATGGTGTTGTAAGCGACCAGCGCCATGACCGACACCGCACCACCCCAGCCGCCGCCCAGGCCCCGCGCGGCATAGGCATAGAAGGCCCCGGCGTTAATGACATGGCGGCTCATCGCCACGTAACCTGCCGCAAAGGCCAGCATCATCAGCGTCAGCAGGATGAAGGTCAGCGGGATCCCGGTCCCGTTGCCCAGAAGAAAGGCCAGCGGCATGGCCCCCGCCACACCCGTCAGCGGAGCCGCTGCCGAGATGACCATGAAGGTGACGGCCACCAACCCCAGCGAGTTCCGCCGGAGCCGGTTTGGCCCGATTTCGGTGAATTCAGACATGTTCCCTCCTTGTTGCGCAGGGCCCGGGTCTTGGTGCCAGGGTCCCCTGAGACTGCGGCTTGGCTGCCGCAGAATACTTAACAGTTTAACTATCTTCCGTCAGATGTATAGCCTTTCTGTAAGCTCGCTGCCCGTAAAGCAGTGCCGATGCGTTGCCCGACAGCCGAACGGCCGAAACGCGACCGACGATGATGTGATGCGTTTCCCACAGAAGCGCGGTGGCCAATCGGCATTCGAAGGCCGCGGTGGCCCCGGTAAGGATCGGCTGGCCCAGATCGCCTACCCCCCAGGACACCTGGTCAAACCGCTCGGCGCGGTTGGTCTCGCTGCGTCCTGCGAACAGGTTCGCGATGCCCTGCTGGCTTTCGGCCAGCAGGTTGGCGCAGAAGGCGCGATTCTGCAGGATCGCGGTTGCTGCCGGGGATTGCCGGTTGATGCACACCAGAAGCGAGGGCATGTCGCCGTCTGCCGAAACCGAGGTGAGCGACGACACCGTCACCCCCGCCCGTCCCCCATCGCCGTCGGTGGTGGCCACAGCGACGAAGGTGGCCGCGCGGCTCATCCCTTCGACGAAAGCGGCGCGGAGGTCGGCGGCATCTGGCATCAGGTCACCCAAGGTCAAAGAAACGCTGCAGTTCCACGTCGGGAACCTTTTTGCGGAATTCGTCATGCTGCGCCGTGCGCGTTGCGCTGAAGCCATCGACAAAACGGTCGCCCAGCCAGTCGCGGGCAAAGTCCGACCCCTTCAGCCGGTCGATCGCATCGGGCATCGACCGGGCGAAATCTTGGGCGGGGGTCTGGGCATAGCCCGAACCGATGACCTCGGCGTCCGGCTCGATCTGGTTGAGGATGCCCGCGACCCCGGCGGCCAGGGTGGCAGCGGTGGTCAGATACGGGTTGGTGTCGGCGCCCGGCAGGCGGTTTTCGACCCGCAGCGAGCCTGCGTCATGGCCGACCACACGAAAGCAGGTGGTGCGGTTTTCATAGCCCCAGGTCAGACCGGGCGGCGCAAAGGTGCCGGGGGCAAAGCGGCGGTAGCTGTTCACCGTGGGCTGGAAGATCAAGGTCATGTCCCCGATGTAGGCCTGCAACCCGCCGAGAAAATGGCGGAAGGTCTGGCTGACGCCGTTTTTCGCAGCGCCGTCCCAGAACAGCGGCGCGCCCGCGCGGTCCTTCAGGCTGATGTGCAGGTGGATCGACTGGCTGTCGGCCCCCTCGCTCCACCTTGGCATGAAGGTCACGCATTTGCCCTGCCGCAGGGCCAGCGCGCGGATGAAGTTCTTCAGAAGCACCAATTGGTCGGCAGGCTCCAGCCCCTCGCCGGCGGCAATGCAAGCCTCCATGAACCCCGCGCCGATCTCCTCGTGCATCTTGGCAAGGTCGATGCGCAGCGGTTCGCAGATCGCGGCAACGGCCTCGTACCATTCGGTCTGCACCGCCTGATACAGGATCAGGTCATGGCTTGGATGCTGGGTCGCGGGCGTGAGGTTGCGATAGCCCTTGGCCGCCGCACTTTCGGCGGTCTCGTTGAACAGGGTGTATTCCAGCTCCATTCCGTATTTCGGGACCAACCCGGATCCGGCGGCGCGGGCAAGGACGCGGGACAGGATCGACCGGGGGCAAAGTCCGGCCGAAGCGCCAGTGAAGTTCGACAGGACCAGAAGGTCATGCCCCGGCTTCGACCAGGGGAGGCGGCGGGCGCTGGCGGGGTCGACCCGCAGCGGATCGTCGTGAAAATCGCCGGTGTCGTCGTTCACCCCGGGCAGGTTCAGAAGCACATCGGTCGGGTCCAGCGACAGCTGTGCCGGGGCCATGCCCATGCCGGACTTCGCAATCCCCTTCAGGCTTTGGGCCGACACCATCTGCCCGCGCAGAAGGCCATTGGTGTCGGTCATCGCGACCGTGGCAAAGCGGCTGTCGGGATCGGCGAGGAAGTCGTCGAGAAGGGTCATTGCGGCTCCTGTCGGCAAAGCGCTGTCAGTTGGTCGAGGTCCTGCGCCGGGGTGGTCGAATAGGCCTTGAGGAAGACGCGAAGGCCGTTGGTGATATAGCGGTCCAGCATGGCCCGGTCGGGCAAGGCATCGGGCATGTAAA
The DNA here is from genome assembly GCA_009773055.1 of Paracoccaceae bacterium. Classification (GTDB taxonomy): domain Bacteria; phylum Pseudomonadota; class Alphaproteobacteria; order Rhodobacterales; family Rhodobacteraceae; genus Tabrizicola. Next base: position 46,770 of record WOUW01000009.1, on the reverse strand, counting down.
GGGCCTGCGTGCGGGGGGCAGAGAGGATCAGGCCCCAAAGATCCTGCGCGGCAAGTTCGGCATCGTCAAAGGCCAGTCGCCCGGCGTCGCGCCGGGTCTCAAGATACTGCATGATCCCGTGCAGAAGATGGTCCGGCCCGCTGGCCTGATAGGCGCGGCCGATCTCGGGAAAGCGGCTCACCTCGCCGATGATCAACCGCGCGAGCGACAGCATGTCCTGGCGCATGACGGTGTCAGCATAGGCCCAGGCAAAGCCGAGCAGGTCGGCGACCATCGAGCCAGAGGGATGATCGAAGACGTCCAGCATCAGGTCGCGCTTGGCCAGCATCATCGCATGAAAGAGGTCGTCCTTGGACGGAAAGTAGGAATATAGCGTTGGCTTCGTGACCCCGGCCTCGGTCGCCACCGCATTCATAGTCGCACCGGTGAAGCCCTGCGCTGCAAACACCTTGAGCGCTGCATCGAGGATTGCCCGTTCCCGGTTCAGCCGATTCTGCTGGCGGCGCGGCAGGGCGGTCATGTCAGACGGTCAAGGAAGGTCAGGAGGTGGCGGTTGTAGGCTTCCCGCTTCTCCACGTTGCAGACATGGCCTGCGCCGGGAATGACCTCGAACCGGACATCGGGGCGGGAGACGGCGTCGCGGATGCGGCCAGCGACGGCGCGGATTTCCGAAGGCGGTGCAAGGCGGTCGTATTCGCCGGTCATCATCAGGACGGGCATGGAGAGCTTTGCGAAGTCAAAGCGCTCCGGCGGGTTGGTAAAGCAGTTGAGCGCGTCGCGGTAGGTGACGGCGGGAATGGCAGCCATGCTGTCGAAAAGTGTTTTCATCGTCTCGGCGCTTGCCTCCGGCCCGGCCAGAACCTTGACGACGGCGGGCGCGAAGTCAGGGCACCTCGCGGCTGACGCGGAACGCCTCGCGCTCTTCCGGCCCGGCCTCGGACATGCCGGTGCAACCGCCCGACAGCACAAGGCCAGCCAGCCGGTCCGAATGCCGCATCGCAAAGGACGTGGCGACCCAGCTGCCATAGGACAGGCCCACCAGCACCAGCCGCGCGGCCCGCAGCCTGTCCGCCACGCGCAGGATGTCGGCGCAGTAGTCGTCCACCGTGGACGGACGGGGCGCAAGCGCGCTGCCGCCATAGCCCCGAAGGTCCAGCGCTGCGGCGCGCATGGCTCCGCCCGCCGCGTGCAGTTGCGGGTGCCAGTTGCTGCGGCCGCCGCCGATACCGTGGAGAAAGAGGCAGAGCCGGTCGCCGCCAAGATCAGGCGTCACCGAAAGGCAAAGCCGGGGCAGATCGTCGAGGAAGAGTGTTTCAATCGACGTCGGGGTCGGAAAATCGGCACCTTTGGTTTGTGAGGAGGCCGCTGTCGCCAAAGCCGCGATCCCCGCTTCATAGACCGCCTTCGTGCCCTCGCAGATCGCGGCCAACCGCGCCGCCGGGGCGCGGATCGTGGCGGTCCAGCTTACGTCGCTGCCCCCGGTCTCGGCGGGTGTCACGGCGATGCACGCGTCAAAGGCCTCGCACTCCCTTATCCCCTCCAGATGCGTGTAGCCGAGGACCCGGTCACTGTCCGAGACGTAGGTCAGTTGCTCACGGTAAACCGTGTCCTCGACGCTGACCGTAAAGGCCCGGACCTGCGCCCCGGCTGCGCCCCGTTCCTCGTGGATCGCAGTCACCCAGGGATGCCATGCCCCGCAGAAATCGCTGATGACTGACCAGATCGCGTCCGGGTCGCGGGGCACATGACCCCGGACCTCCACCACGTCACGCCCCATCAGCGCAGGGCTTTCAGTGCGCCGCCATCGCCGCGCCAAAGCGAGTTGCGCGCCCCACCCTCGTCCCCGGGGGCCGTGTCCAGCTCGTCCATTTCATACAATGCAAGGACACCGATGTAATCTTCCATGATTTCAGAGGTATAGGGAAGCATGAGCGCGCCGCAGCGGCTGTCCCGGTACATCCGTTCCAGCGGTAGCGACTTCAGCATCGACTGGCCGCCACAGGTGCGGATCGCAAGCGCCGCAATCTCCTGCACCCCCTCCATCACGTTGTACTGGGCGGCGTACATTCGCATGACCTCGGCCTTCGAGGGCATCCCCTTGGCCTCGGAGAACGCCTGCCACCACAGCGCCCGCATGTTGGCAAGGCGGGCATACATCTTCGACACCGCCACCCGCTTTGTCGCATACATCCGCCGGTCGATCGGCGGCTGGCCGGGTACGCGGCCCTGCAGATAGGCGATGGTAAAATCATAGGCCCCTTGCGCCACGCCCATATAGGTGGGGGACAAGGTCGCCATCATGTGCGGCCAGTTCGGCAAGGTTTTACCGAAGATGCCGCGCGGCATGAGAAGGTCATCCTCGGCGACGAAAACGTCTTTCAGGATCAGGTCGCGGCTGTTCGTTCCCCGCATCCCCAACGGGTCCCAGTCCCCCTTGACTGCAAGGCCCGGAGCATCCTTCGGGACGACGAACAACAGCGTATCCTCGTGCCGGGGCTCGATCCCTTCGACGACCTCGGTGCAGACGATGGTGTAATAGTCGCAATATCCGGCCAACGAGGCGAACTTCTTGAAGCCGTTGATCCTCCAGCCGCCGTCCACCTTGCGGCACTGCGTCTGGTTCGGCTTCGAGGTCCAGTTCTGCCCGCCTTCGGAGATGGGCTGCGAATAGATCGCGCGTTCGGCGATGGCCCGGCGGAACTGCCGTTCGCGCAGGGGGGCAAACTCCGCCCGCTCGGCGTCAGTCAGGTTCGGCATGTCGAACATGAACCGCGACCAGGCCATCGAGCCGTTGTGCATGTTGAAGGTCAGCGCTGTTGCCCCGCAGTATTTCGCGATCTCGGCGCCTACCATTGCGTAGTCGCCCATCGAAAAGCCCCAGCCGCCGAACTCCTCCGGGATCGAAAGGCCGAGGAAACCGTGGTCGGCGAGGTCGCGGTAGTTCTCGGTCGGAAAGGACGCTTCGTCGTCCACAGCCCGGGCGCGGGCGGCAAAGACCGGCCCGAGTTCGTTGATCTGGCGCAACGCGGCGGCGACTTCGGGGCGAATGCGGGTCATGTCGTAGTAGTCGGCAGGGTCGCTCATCGGCATGACGGCCGGGATCGGCGTCTGGTCGGTCATCAGGCAAGCTCCCCTTGCAGAACGCCGTCCTTGACGGCGACACGCCCGTCCAGCGCGATGGTGCAGTTGCGCATCGGCAGGTCGAAATGGCCCAGCGTGTAGCGCCCGGCATACTGGTTGGCCCCGGTCGACCACAGGAACGATCCGGCGATCGCCCGGAACTCCACCGCCTGCATGTCGCGCTTGTCATACATCGCCGCGCTGACCCACTTCGCGCCTTTGTTCACACCCCAGCCGACGTGGCTGATGCCGTAGGCGTTCCGGTCGTCCCAGGCTTCCAGGTATTCGCGGAAGTGCAGCGCATCAATGCCGTCGCCGTCGATCCGGGCGACGAAGTCATTCTCGATATGGCAGTCGATCCGGCTGGTGAGATAGGTCTTGAACGTCAGGTTCATGTCGCCCACGTCCATTACGATCCGCCCGTTCACCGCACCCTTCCCCGGGAACGCAAGACAAAGGCCCCCCGGCCAATGCGCCACCGCGCCGGGATGTGTGCCAAAGCCTGGCGTCCCGCCACAAGGCGCGTCGATCAGGTCCACCACGAGGTCCGTCCCGATGGGCGAGGTCACCCGCATCTCGCGGGCCTCGCGCAGCATCTGGATGCCGATCTGCACGCGGGCTGCGTCCTCGGCCTTGGGCTCGGTCCGTTCCAGAATTTCCGGGTGTTCGTTGGTGATGACCAGAAGCCGCGCGCCTGCTGCGTCGATCTCGGGCCATTCCGGGGCGTGGATCAGGCCCTCGACAGTGCAGTCGACGACAACCTCGACCAGCTTCAGCGCCTCGACCACCGCGCGGTTGCCTGCGATGGCCCAGCTTGTCCCGGTGGACTTTACCGGAACCGGAGCCATCTGCGGCGGGGTCGGCATCTGCAAATGGAAACTGGACGCCCCAAGGTCAAAGGCCGCCAGCTCGCACAGATGCACCAGAACGGGCCGCGACTGGGTTTCCGAGATGATCGCGATCCGGATGCCCGGGCCGATCCCGTTCAGCGCAAAAACCCGGCGAAACGCGGCCAGCCATTTGCCTTCGATCCGTTCCTGCAGCATCCCGTCCCCCAGCGCGCGGTGCGTCGACTCGCCCACCGCAAATTACTTTACTGGTCAGTATGGTTTTCTGCGGATGCCGTCTCTGTCAACGCTTATCGCCTGACGGGGCTATCCACCGGCGTCTTGCCGTGCAGGCCGCCCAGGTCATCCAGGATCGGGCAGTCGGGCCGCGTGTCGCCCGCACAGCAATGGACGAGGTGTTCCAGCGTGCCCTTCATCGCTTCCATTTCCCGGATGCGATGCTCCAACGCGGCAATCTGATCTTCGGCGAGGTGCTTAACGTCGGAACTGGCCCGCTCGCGGTCGCGCCAAAGCGCCAGAAGCTCGGCGACCTTCACCATGGGAAAGCCAAGGTCCCGGGCGCGGCGGACAAAGCGCAGGATCTGCACTTCTTTCGGGCCGTAGGTCCGGTAGCCCGACCCGCTGCGACCGGCCGGCGGGATCAGGCCGGTTTCCTCATAGTAGCGGATCATCTTGGCGGAAACGCCCGAGGCTTTTGCAGCTTCGCCGATGTTCATCCTGTGCGGGCTCCATAGCGTTTCAGGCGCAGGGCGTTGGTCAGCACGAAGACCGAAGACAGCGCCATGGCCCCTGCGGCAAGGACGGGGGACAGAAGGATTCCGAAGGCGGGATACAGCGCCCCCGCAGCAACCGGGATCAGCGCGGCGTTGTAGGCGAAGGCCCAGAACAGGTTCTGCCGGATGTTCCGCATCGTCGCGCGGCTGAGGCCGATGGCATCGGCCAGCGCGGGCAGGCGGCCCGAGACCAGCACCACATCCGCCGCCTCGATGGCCACGTCGGTGCCGGTGCCCATGGCAATCCCCACGTCGGCTTCGGCCAGCGCCGGGGCGTCGTTGATGCCGTCTCCGGCAAAGGCCAGCGCGCCGTGCGCCTTCAGCTTGCGGATGACCTCGACCTTGCCCTCGGGCGTGACCTCGGCCACCACCTCGTCAATGCCAAGATCGCGCGCGATGGCCTGCGCAGTTCGGGCGTTGTCGCCCGAGATCATGGCAAGCCGCAGCCCCAGCGCCTTCATCGCAGCAATCGCGGCAGGGGTCGTCGCTTTGACCGTATCTGCCACCGCCAGCAGGGCAACGGCCTTGCCATCCCGCGCCGCGTAAAGCGGGCTTTCACCGCGGTCCGCCAGACGTTCGGCCTCGGGCAGGAAGGCGGCGATGTCCACCCCGCGATTGCCCATCTCGCGCGCGGACCCCAGCGCGATTTCGGCCCCGCCAACGCGGGCCGACACGCCGTGACCGGGCTTGGCAAGAAAATCCTCTACCGCAGGAAGCACCAGACCTTCCGCCGCAGCGACGATGGCGCGGGCGACGGGGTGTTCGGACTGCGCCTCGACCGCAGCCAGCACCGGCAGCAGGGCCTCTTTCGTCTCGCCCTCGGACGGCTGGAAGCTGGTCAGCACCGGCTTGCCCTCGGTCAATGTGCCGGTCTTGTCGAAGGCCACGACCTGCACTCCTTGCAGGGCCTGCAGTGCCTCGCCCTTGCGGAAGAGGACACCAAGTTCCGCCCCCCGCCCGGTGCCAACAAGGATCGACACCGGCGTCGCCAGACCCATCGCGCAGGGGCAGGCGATGATCAGGACCGCCACCCCGTTCACAAGTGCCATCGGCAGCGCGGGCGCAGGTCCGAAGATCAGCCAGATCACGAAGGTCAGGGCAGCAAGACCCATCACCACCGGCACGAACCATAGCGTCACCTTGTCGACCAGCGCCTGGATCGGCAGCTTGCCGCCCTGCGCCGCTTCGACCATGCGGATGATGCGGGCCAGCATGGTGTCGGACCCGACAGCAACGGCCTCCATCGCCAGCGCCCCGGTCTGGTTCACCGTGCCGCCGATCACCGGATCGCCCGCGTGTTTTTCCACCGGCAGGGGCTCGCCCGTCACCATGCTTTCATCGACCCAGCTGCCGCCCGACACCACGCGGCCATCGACCGGCACCCGTTCGCCGGGCCGCAGCTCAAGCGTATCCCCGGGCCGGACCTCGGCCACCGGCAGGTCGACCACCACGTCCCCGCGCCGGACATGCGCGATTGCGGGCTGCAAGGCGACAAGGCGCGCAATAGCCTGCGAGGACCGGCCCTTGGCCCGAGCCTCCAGAAGCCGACCCAGCAGGATCAGCGTCACGATCATCGCGGCAGCCTCGAAATAGACCGCGACGGTTCTGGGTGGCAAAAGTGCTGGCAGGAAGGTCGCCAGCGTCGAATAGACCCAGGCCGCCCCGGACCCGACCGCCACCAGCGAGGACATGTCGGGTGCCCCCTTCACCAGCGTCGGAAGGCCGCGGGCGAAGAACCGCCGCCCCGGACCAGCCAGGACAAGCGTGGTCAGTGCGAACTGGATCAGCCAGCTGGTGCCCTGTCCGATGGTGCCCATCACCCAGTGGTGAAATGCCGGGACCATATGCCCGCCCATTTCCAGCACGAAGACCGGCAGCGTCAGCACGGCCGCCAGAATCAGGTCGCGCGTCAGGGCCTCGGCTTCCTGCGCATGCCGCTCAACCGGTGTTTCCGTTACCTCGGCCGCCAGCCGCGCTGCATACCCAGCCGACTTGACCGCCGCCAGCACCGCAGCGGGCTCGGCCATGCCCTCGACCCGCGCACTTTCGGTTGCAAGGTTCACATGGGCCGAGGTCACCCCCGGCACTGCCTGCAACGCCCGTTCCACCCGCGCCACGCAGGAGGCACAGGTCATGCCGTCAATCACCAGATCCCGCACTGGCGAGGTCACCGCATATCCCACCCGGGTCACCGCCCCGATCAGCGCCTTGGGCGTTGCCGTGCCGTGCACCTCGGCCCGCTCGGTCGCAAGGTTGACCGCGACAGAAGTCACGCCCGGCACCGCCTTAAGCGCCCGCTCGACCCGCCCCACACAAGAGGCGCAGGTCATGCCCTCGATCTGCAGACCCAGGGTTGGTTCGGTCAGCGTTGCAGTCATGATCCGTCCTTCGTCCGGGATCGGACGTGTCTCATATGGGGCTTCCCATGATGGGAAGGTCAAGGGGTCGGGGAAGAATTCCTGCGAAAGGCCTAGAACCGTGTCGGCAGATAGGGCTTTGGGTTCAGACCTGCGGCGTGGCCGTCCAGCATCGCCGACACCATCCGCGCAGTGATCGGGGCCAGCGTCACCCCCAGATGCCCGTGGCCGAAGGCATGGATCACCTCGGCCCCGCCCCGCGACGGGCCAATGACCGGCAGGCTGTCGGGGATCGAGGGCCGGAAGCCCATCCAGTTGCGATCGGGGGGACCAAGATCGGGAAAGAACGCCCGCGCGCCCTCGACCAGTCTTGCGATCCGGTGCGGCGAGGGCGGCAAGGTCAGCCCGCCCAGTTCCACCGTGCCCGCGACGCGCAGCCGCCCGGCCATCGGGCAGAAGTAGAAGCCCCGCGCCGTGGGGCAGGCGGGTCGCGTCAGAAGCGGTTCAGCCATGTCCCATTCGACATGGTAGCCGCGTTCGGTGTCCAAGGGGATCCGGTCCCCGGCTTGCAGGGCAAGGTCACGTGAATGCGCCCCGGCAGCGATCACCACGCGGCGCGCGTGCAGGTGCAGGCCGGGGCCCTCGATAACCACGCCATCGGGACGGCGTTCCAGCCTTTCGGCTCGGGTCGGGATGTGACGGGCTTTCTCCAGCACCGCCGCAGCGATCAGGCCCATCATCCGCCCCGGATCGTCCAGAAAGGTCGCCCCGGTGAAGAAGGCGGCCCCGCCCAGACCGGGGGGCAGGTTCGGCTCCAGCTCGGCCAGCTGGTCAGGGCCGACAAGGTCAACCTCGACCCCCAGGCGGCGGCGCTGATCCAGCTCGGTCCAGGCGGCAGTGAAGGCTTGCGGGCTCTCGTAAAGATACAGACACCCCCGCCGCTGCAAAACGCCTGCGCCCTGAACGCGAAGGGCCAGGTCGTCCCAGAGGTCGGCGGCATCGGCCAATAGCGCCGCAAGCGCACGCGCGTTGCGCTCGCTTTGGGCTGGAAGCGACTGCCAGAGAAAGCGCAGAAGCCAGGGCGCAAGCGTCGGCAGCGCCCGGTGGCGGATCGCCAGGGGTGAGCGGCGCGAGAACAGAAGCGAGGGCAGCGACCGCAGCACCTCCGGCGTGCCGACCGGGCTGGTGGCATAGCCGGCGATGGTCCCGGCATTGCCGTAGCTGGCCCCCATGCCGGGCTGGCCGGGATCGACAAGCACTACCTCGTGGCCGTGGTCGACAAGCTCCAGCGCGATGGTCAGGCCGATCACGCCTGCGCCGATCACGGCGATATCTGTGGTTTCGCGCGTCACCATGACAAGCGGCCCGCCGAGGTGTGCTCGGCGGGCCTTGGCCTTACAGGCAGGCCTCGAACAGCGCGCGCGTGTTCTTCTTGGTCATCTTGACCGGGTTGCCGCCGCAGGACGGGTCCTCCAGCGCCATCTTGGTCAGCATGTCCAGATCGGGGTCCTTCACCCCCAGCTTTGTCAGGGTCTTCGGGATATCCAGCGTCTCGCGCAGGTCGAGGATGCGCTGGTAAAAGCCCTTGTAGCCGCCCTTGATCCCGCAATAGGCCGCCGCGGAAGCCAGCCGGTCCTTCACGGCCTTGCGGTTGAAGTCCAGCACCATCGGCATGACAACGGCGTTCGTGGTGCCGTGGTGCGTGTTGTAGACCGCGCCGATCGGGTGGCTGAGGGCATGGATCGCTCCCAGACCCTTCTGGAACGCCACCGCCCCCATCGCCGCCGCCGACATCATGTGCGCGCGCGCGTCAAGGTCATTGGGGTCGGCATAGACCTTGGGCAGGTTCTCGAACACCAGCCGCATGCCTTCCAGCGCGATGCCTTGAGACATCGGGTGGTAGAAGGGGCTGGAGAAGGCCTCCAGGCAATGCGCCAGCGCGTCCATACCGGTGCCTGCGGTGATGAACCTGGGCATCCCGGTGGTCAGGACCGGGTCGCAGATCGTGATGGCGGGCATCAGTTTGGGGTGGAAGATGATCTTCTTCTTGTGGGTTTCGCTGTTCGTCAGCACCCCCGCCCGGCCGACTTCCGACCCGGTCCCGGCCGTCGTCGGCACCGCGATGATCGGCGCAATCTTGCGGGCATCGGCGCGGGTATACCAGTCGTCGATATCCTCAAGCTGCCAGACCTTCAGCTTCTTCGGCTGATGCGCCATAAGGGCGATCATCTTTCCAAGGTCCAGCGCCGAGCCGCCGCCAAAGCAGATGACCCCGTCGTGGTGGCCCGCGAGGTAGACCTCGATCCCGGCGGCCATGTTGATTTCGTTCGGGTTCGGATCGACCTCCGAGAACACCGCGCGGCCAAGGCCAGCGGCCTCCAGCACATCCAGTGCGCCCTTGGTGATCGGCAGGGATGCGAGGGCCTTGTCGGTTACCAGCAAGGGCTTCGTCAGTCCGATGGACTTGGCGTGGTCCGCCAGCTCGGCAATGCGGCCGACGCCGAACTTGATCGCGGTCGGGTAGGACCAGTTGCGGTTGGGAACTGAGTGGGTCATTTCGGGGCCTTCTTCAGGTGATAGGATTTCGGACGGGTCACCGAATGGAACCCGAGATAGGAAAGCGACGAACCCCGCCCGGTGTCCTTGACGCCGGTCCAGGTCAGCGCCGGGTCAAGGTAGTCGGCCCGGTTCATGAACACCGTCCCGGTTTCGACCTGCGCCCCAAGGGCGGCGGCGGTGTCGTAGTCTTCGGTCCAGATGCTCGCAGTCAGGCCGTAGGGCGAGTCGTTCATCAGGGCGATGGCCTCGGCGTCGTTCTTCACGGGCATGATGCCGACGACGGGGCCGAAGCTTTCTTCCTTCATCACCCGCATCGAATGATCGACGTTGATGAGGATTTGCGGAGCCAGATAGGCGCCGCCGTCATCGGCGAACTTCTTGGGGTCAAGGAGCGGCTTCGCGCCCTTGGCGATGGCCTCTGCGGTCTGGTCGCGGACGGTCTGGGCAAAGCGCTTGTGGGCCATGGGCCCAAGCGTAGTGGAAGCGTCGAAGGGGTTGCCGAGCTTCAGCTGGCCGACCCAGGCGACGGATTTCTCGACGAAGCTGTCGAACAGGCTTTCGTGGACATAGATGCGTTCGATCCCGCAGCAGCACTGGCCGGCGTTGTACATCGCGCCGTCCATCAGCACGTCGACGGCGAGGTCCAGATTCGCATCCTCGCGCACATAGCCTGGGTCCTTGCCGCCCAGCTCCAGCCCCAGAGGCGTGAACGTCCCCGCCGCCGCGCGCTCGATGGCCTGCCCGCCACCGACCGAGCCGGTGAAGTTGACGAAGCCGAAGCTGCGCTTGCCGATCAGGGCTTCCGTGGTGGCGTGGTCAAGGACGACGTTCTGGAACACGTCCTCGGGGATGCCTGCGGCGTGGAAGGCTTCGGCCAGCCGTTCGCCGACGAGGAGGGTCTGCGAGGCGTGCTTCAGGACCACCGAGTTCCCGGCGATCAGGGCGGGGACGAGGGTGTTGATCGTGGTGAGGTACGGGTAGTTCCAGGGCGCGATGATGAAGACGACGCCGACGGGCTCGCGCGCGAGGTAGCGGCGGAACTTGTCGCTGTCCTCGATCATCTCGGGCGCGAGGGTCTTGGCGGCGATGCTCGCCATGTAATCGGTGCGGGCGTTCACCCCGCCGAACTCTCCGCCGTAACGGGTGGGGCGGCCCATCTGCCAGGCGATCTCTTCCACTACGACATCGGCCATGGTGTTCAGCTTGGCGACACCGGCCTTCACAAGCGCGATCCGCTCTTCCAAGGGGCGCGCGGCCCAGGCTTTTTGCGCGGCGCGGGCGCGGGTGACAACAGCGTCGGCTGCGTCCGGCGACAGGGGCATCCGTTCAGCGTAGACGCGGCCGTCGACCGGGGAAATCAGTTGGATTGGTTTCATCTTCGTCCTCGTAGGGTGCGCTACAGCGCACCATTCGGTGTGGAAGGTGCGCTGTAGCGCACCCTACATTCAGGCGCGTTCCAGAAGCCGCTCGCGTTCGAAATCCGTGACGACGCGGTCGGTCTCGGAAATCTCCCACTGGGCGGCGTGGTGGTAGTGGTCGATCACGTCGTCCCCGAAGGCCTCGCGCAGCATCTGCGACTTCGTCATCAGGTCCGCCGCCTCGCGCAAGTTGTGCGGGATTTCGCGGATGCCCTTGGCGGAGTACATGTCGCCGCGCATTTCCGGCTCCAGCGCCATCTTCTTCTCGATCCCGTCCAGACCCGCCGCCAGAAGCGCCGCACAGGCCAGATAGGGGTTAACGTCCGACCCAGGAATCCGGCATTCCACCCGGACGGCCTTGGTATGGACCCCACAGACCCGGAAGCCTGCGGTGCGGTTGTCCGCACTCCACACCGCCTTCGTCGGCGCGAACATCCCGATGGTGAAGCGCTTGTAGCTGTTCACATACGGGGCCAGGAACGCCGTGATTTCGCGGGCATGGTGCAGCTGACCCGCAAGGTAGTGCTTCATCACCTCGGACATGCCATGCCCGTCCTTCTTGTCGGCAAAACTGGCCTTGCCGTCCAGCGACCAGAGCGACTGGTGGATGTGGCTGGACGACCCCGCCCGGCGGTGGTCGTACTTTGCCATGAAGGTCACCGACTTGCCCTTCGACCAGGCGATTTCCTTGATCGCGTTCTTGGTGATCACATGGTTGTCGGCGGTATCCAGCGCGTCCGAATACCGATAGTTGATCTCTTCCTGCCCCGCCTCGGCCTCGCCCTTGGAATTCTCCACCGGGATGCCCGCGCCATAAAGCCCGTTGCGGACGGCGCGCATCACGTCCTCTTCCTTGGTGGTCTGGAAGATGTGGTAATCCTCGTTGTAGCCGCCGACGGTGCGCAGGGCATTGAGCCCCCCGTCGCGCAGGTTCTCGTAACTGTTCTCGAAGATGTAGAACTCCAGTTCCGTTGCCATCATCGGCTCGAAACCCATGGCGCGGGCGCGAGCGACCTGGGCCTTCAGGATCGACCGGGGGGCATGGGGAACGTCTGCGTGCGTGGAATGGTCCTGCGTGTCTCCCAGCACCAGCGCGGTGCCCGGCAGCCAGGGAATGCGGCGCAGCGTTTTCAGATCCGGCTTCAGCGTGTAGTCGCCATAGCCAGTTTCCCAGTTCGACGACTTGTAGCCCTGCACTGTGGTCATTTCCATGTCCACGGCCAGAAGGTAGTTGCAGCAATGGGTCTCTTCCCAGCCGCCGTCGATGAAGAACTGCGCGTGAAAGCGCTTGCCCATCAGGCGGCCCTGCATGTCGATGCCGGCAGCGATCACAGTGTCGATTTCGCCGGATTTCACGGCCTTCTTCAAGTCGTCCAGGGTCAGATTACCGGGCATGTGGTGCCTCTTTCAGATGTCGGGAAAAGGAAAGGGCCAAAGCCCCGCTGTGCAGTCGGTAGCAGCACCCCGACGCCCCACCGAATTCCGGCTTGCGCGGCCAGCAGGGGCCACGGCTTGGGTCTCGCGGTTCGGACCGCATCTGATCTTTCTCCCCGGGGATCGCCAGGCATCGTGGCCCGCGAATTTGATCAATTAATCACCGGTCAGGGCGTTTCCGCAACCCCCTCCTCGCGCGGGGCCCGCGCGCCCATCATCGCGTTCAGCGCGACGGCTGCCAAGAGAACCCCGCCGCCGATGAAAGTGGCCTTGCTTGCGGTCTCGCCCAGAAACAGGAACACCCAAAGCGGGGCCAGAAGGACTTCGATCAGCGACAGCAGCGTCAATTCGGCGGCGGGAATGACCTTCGAGCCAAGCGTGAACATGACCATCCCCAAAGCCAGGATCACGGCACCGATGGCGATGGAAACGCCCATGTCCCAGGGCAAGGCGACGATAGCCTCGCCGCGGGCGATCAGGATGATCCCGGCCACGATCACCGAAAACACGCCGCCCAGCATCGACACCGGAAGCATCTCACCCACCTTTCCCCATCGCAGGCAGACCGAGAATGCGCCGAAGCCCACCGCCGACAGAAGGGCGGCGATGTTGCCGGCCAGCGCGCCCATCGCAAGGCCCTCGCGCACCATGAGATACATCCCGAAGACAGCCAGCCCGATAGCGGCCCAGGTCCAGGGCTTCACCCGCTCGCCCAGGATGACCCACCCCAAGACGGCAGCAATGAAGGGCGAGGCTGTGAACAGGAACACCGCGTTGGCAATGGTCGTGCTTTGGATCGCATAGATCGCCCCGGCAAAGGCGAAGACCAGTCCGAAGCCGCCGATGGCCCCGGCCAATCCCACCTTGCGGATCGAGGCCACGGGCCGCCCGCCCGAAGTCCACCAGATGAAGGCCAACAGGACCGGGACCATGCCGACGGAGCGCCAGAACAGGATCTGCCAGACCGTTGCGGACTCGATCTGCCGCAGGCCAAGCCCCATCAGCGACCAGAGGCTACCTGCCGCCAGAACCAGCGCCACACCTTGCCCGTATCGCATCAGCGCACCTCGTGTTGCGGTAGTGCTGGCACGGGGTTGTGGTTCCGGCTGTTCCGTTCGCGACGTTTCCGCGTCAGTAGCCGCGCACCCGATCGACAAGGTGCAGGAACGGCTCGCCAGTCTCGCCCCGGCGGATGTTTTCGGCGATGACCCTGGACGCCGTGAATGCGCGGGTGTCGGCGGCAATGTGCGGCGTGACTGTGACGCGCGGGTGGGACCAGTAGGGGTGGTCCTGCGGCAGCGGTTCGACGCGGAAAACGTCCAGCGTGGCGTGGCCGATGTGCCCCCGGTTCAGCGCGGCGAGGAGGGCACTGTCGTCGATCAGTGGACCCCGGCCGGGATTCAGGATGACTGCCCCCTTCGGCAGCAGGGCAAGTCGGTCGGCGTTCAGGATGTTCTCGGTCTCGGGCGTCTTGGGCAGAAGCGCAATCAGGATCTGGGCGCTGGAAAGGGCCTTGCGCAGCCCGTGCTCGCCATGCAGCTGCCCGGGTTTCTCGGTGCGGCTCCAGCCGGTAACGGGGAAATGCAAGGCTCGCAGGGCGTTGGCACAGGCCGCTCCGAGGGCCCCCATCCCAAGCATCGTCACCGGGCGTTCCCGGGCCAGCGGCGGGCAGGTCGGGTCCCAGACACGGCCGGGGTTCACGATGTGGCGGTCCATGCCAAGGTGGTGGCGCAGGGTGTGGCCGACCACCCATTCGACCATGCCTTCGGTCAGGCCGGGATCGACCATCCGGGCGAGGGGTTGGGTCAGGGTCGCGTTGCCCACGATCCGCTCCACCCCGGCCCAGAGGTTCAGGACAGCCTTGGTCCGGGTGTAAGGGGTGAAGTCCCGCAGGGGCGAGGCGGGGGCATAGACGATGTAGTCGACCTTGGCGGGGTCGGCCTCGGTCACGAGGGTGGCGTCGTCGACCCCGGCTTCGGCCAGCGCGGCGGGAAGGGCGTCGCGGTATTCCGGCCAGAGCGAGGGGGCGGCGAAGAGGATCAGGGGCATGGCAGGGGCTTTCCTGGATGTCCACGCGTGGACAGGATTGGGGGCCGAGGCATATCAGCAGGTTGGGCGTGGACGTTTACCAGTTGTCAAGCATGAACCGGTTCGGACGATGGGCTGGTTACTGTCCCGCCGTCAGGGCTGCATTGACCGCAAGGGCCAGAATGCAGGTGTTGTAGAAGAAGGACGCAACGCCATGCACCAGAACTGCGCGGCGCATCTGGCGGGTGGCAACCTCGACGTCCGACACCTGGGCGGTCATGCCAATGGTAAAGCTCGCATACAGGAAATCCCAGGCGTCGGGGTCGCCCTTGCCGGGAAAGCGCAGGCCCGGCCCCTCGCCCCGGTAGTGAAGATGGGCGTAGTGGAAGGCTGCAAGCGTGTGGACCGTCGCCCAGCCGAGTGGCAGGCTGACCAGCGCCAGGCTGCGCGTCGCAAAGGTGCTAGCTTCGGCGTTCAGCACAAGAAAGATCGCGGTGACGCTGACAAGGACAGCCAGCGCGGCAAGCAGCAGGATCAGGGCGACGCCTTCGTCATCCTCCTCGGCATGGCGGCGCAGGGTTTCGGCGTTGGTCGAGCCGATGATCCGGGCGGTGAGCAGCAAGTAGATCAGGAAGAACGCATCGGCCGCGACCAGAAGCGCGAAGTCCGGCCTGATCGAAAGCGCCCAGGCCGCAACACCCGCACCGATGCCAAGGGCAAAGGCCGCGGCAAAGCAGCCATGGCGCGGCGCAAGCCTCATCTAGCGGGGCCGGTGGACATGCGCGCTTTGCACCAGGCCAAAGCCCACCAGCAGCACCATCATCGCCGACCCGCCGTAGCTGAGCAACGGCAAGGGCACCCCCACCACCGGGGCCATCCCCATGACCATCGACAGGATCACAGCGATATAGAAGAAGAAGTTCGCGGCCACCCCCACGATCAGAAGCGCCGAAAACCGGTCTCGGTTCTGGAACGCTGCGACAAGGCAGAACCCGATGATCAGCGCGTACAACCCCAGAAGCGAGAAGGCGCCGACAAAGCCGAACTCCTCGGCCAGGGTGGTGAAGATGAAGTCGGTGTGCTTTTCCGGCAGGAAGTTCAGCCGCGACTGCGTGCCCTGCATGAAGCCCTTCCCGCTCCACCCGCCGGACCCCAGCGCGATCTTGGCCTGGATGATGTTGTAGCCCGCGCCCAAGGGATCGGCGGAGGGGTCGAGGAAAGTGTCGATCCGGGCATACTGGTAGTCGTGCAGTAACTGCCAGGGGGTGCCGCGCAGGGTAAAGACGCCGACCACCGCCGATACGCCCAAAGCGATCACGCCCGCGAAATACCAAAGGCTGACCCCGGCCGCGAACATCACCGTAGCACCCCCGAGAAGGAGCATCAGCGACGTGCCAAGGTTCGGCTGCATCAGGACCAGAACAGTCGGGACCACGATCAACAGGACCGGGATCAGCACATACAGGGGCCGCGACACACGCTTTGGCTCCAGCCAGTCGTAGTAGGCCGCCAGCACCATGACGAGGGTGAACTTCATCATCTCGGAGGGCTGGAACTGCATGAAGCCCAAATCGATCCAGCGCTGGGCGCCCATGTTGGTCTCGCCCATGATTTCGACCACGATCAAAAGCAGGAATGCGGTCAGATAGGCCAGTCCGGCCATGCTGCGCCAGAACCAGATCGGCACCAGGGCGACGATGAACATCAGCAGCATCCCGACGCCAAACACCTGCATCTGGCGCCGTGCCCAAGGGTCCAGGCTGCCGCCGGCGATGGAATACAACATCAGGAACCCGACCGAGGCGACGGCAATGACCAGCACCACCAGCGGCCAGTTCATGTACAGGATCTTCCGGATCCCGGTGGGCGCGAACTTCACGCGGTATTCCAGGAAACTCATATGCGCGCCCCTCAGGTTTCGGTCTTGACCGGGGTGATCCCGGTGACGGGATCGCGCAGCGGCAGCTCTTTCAGCATCGTCTCGATCCGCCCGCGCTGGCTGGATGGGTAAGCCTCCAGCGATGGCAGGCCGCCTGACATGCAGCGCAGGATGATGTCGCGGGCGATCGGGGCCGCAGCCGTGGACCCGCCGCCGCCATGTTCCACCACCACCGAAATCGCATAGCGCGGCGCGTCAAACGGCGCGAAACCCACGAACAGCGCATGGTCTCGGCGATTCCACGGCAGATCCTCGTTGGAAATCACCCCTGAGTCGCGTTCGGCCTTCGAGATGTTGCGGACCTGGCTGGTGCCGGTCTTGCCCGCCATGACCATGGTCGGATCCACGATCCGGCTGGATTTCGCAGTGCCTCGTTCGCCATTCACCACTGCATGCATCCCGGCCCGCACGGCGGCCAGATATTCCGGCGGGATCTCCAATGGCGGGGCGTCGGGCACCGGAAGCTCCTTGTCGTGCACCATCCGCACCAGGCGGGGCGTGATCTGCCGCCCGCTGGCGATCCTCGCCGTCATCACCGCCAGCTGCAGGGGCGAGGACAGGACATAGCCCTGACCGATGGAGGCGTTGATCGTGTCGCCGATCCGCCATTCCTGCTTGTAGCGGTCCAGCTTCCACGCCTTGTCGGGCATGCTGCCATCTGTGATCGCCGACATTGGCAGATCGAACTTCCGGCCAAGGCCAAGCTTGCGGCCCATCTCGGCGATCTTCTCGATCCCGACCCTCTGGGCGAGGTCGTAATAATAGACGTCGCAGCTTTCCGACAGGCTGCGCTCCAGCCGCACTGTCCCATGGCCAGCGCGTTTCCAGCAGTGAAACCGGCGCTGGCCGAATTCGATGTAACCCGGGCAACTGACCTTGGTGTCGGCATTGACGACGCCAGCCTCAAGTGCCGCCAGTGCAGTCACCATCTTGAAGGTCGACCCGGGCGGATAGGCCCCCGAGACGGTCTTGTTGGCCAGGGGCCGGTGGTCGTTCTCGGTCAGCGCGTTGTAATCGGCATGGCTGATCCCGCGCACGAAGAGGTTCGGGTCGAAAGACGGGGCCGAAGCGATGCAGATGATGTCGCCATTGGTTACGTCGATGACCACGACGGCGGCACTTTCAGTGCCAAGCCGCACCTGGGCGAAGTTCTGGATGTCGGCGTCGATGGTCAGGCGGATGTCGGTGCCGGGGTCGCCTTCCTGCCGCTCCAGTTCGCGCATGACGCGTCCGGCCGAGTTGACCTCGATCCGCTTGGTCCCGGCTTCACCCCGCAGGGTATCTTCCATCCACTTCTCAACCCCGATCTTGCCGATCTGGAATTTCGGGATCCGCAGCAGGGGATCGGGGGATTCGAGGCCTTCCAGATCCTTTTCGCTGACCGGGCCGACATAGCCCACGACATGCGCGAAATCGGTGTCCAGCGGATAGCGGCGGGACTGGCCCACCTCGGGCACGACGCCGGGCAGGGCCGGGGCGTTGACCGCGACCTTGGAAAAATCGTCCCAGCTTAACCGCTCCGCGACCGTGACGGGCACAAAGGCCGACAGGGCATTCACCTCTTTGATGGTCTGGCCCATCTCTTCCGCCGTCATCGGAATGATGCTGGCAAGCCGGCGCATGACCAGATCGACATCTCCCGCAGCTTCGCGCGTGATGACGACGCGGTAATTCTGTTCGTTGCCCGCGATGATCTTGCCGTTGCGGTCCTGGATCAGCCCGCGCTCCGGCGGGATCAGGCGGATGTTGATCCGGTTTTCCTCGGCCAGAAGCTTGAACTCGTCGGCCTGGTCGACCTGCAGATAGCGCATCCTGACCCCAAGAACGGCGATCATCGCGCCCATCGCACCCCCCAGCATCAGGGTGCGGCGGTTGAGCCTCTGGTTGCTTTCCTCGCTGTCGCGGGCCGTCCGTTTCACAGCCGCCTCCCGAAATCGTCCACTTCGCCGGTCGCGGGCTTGCGCAGGTCAAGCGCCAGATGTGACAGCCCCACGACCACCGGATAGACCGCAATCGACCACAGCACCTGCACGATGGCAAAGCCGAACGGGGCTTGCGGCACGAACGCAAGTCCCAGGGTCAGGCGGTAGATCAGCATCATGCCCAGCATCACACCCGATATCAGCAGCCATTCTACCAGAAAGCTCAGCTCGCGTGTCAGCGCGATGCGGCTGCGCAGGAATTCGGTCGCAAGGATCACGATGGCGGTCCAAAGGCCGGGCGGGCGCATCAGGATCAGATCTTCGGCCAGAATGACGAACAGGATCAAGGGCATCGGCAGGAAATCCGGGCGGCGCACGATCCATGCCAGGATCACGCAGACCAGAATGTCCGGCCCGGGCAACGCGCCCGGGGCATTGCCCAGCGGCAAAAGCCGCATGAACAGCAGGCCGAGTGCGACGACCACGAACAAGCCGCGAAAGATCCAGTGCTCTTGCCGCCAGAAATCAACCATCTCCGGCCCCCGGTGCGGCACCCTCTGCGGCCCCGGATCCCGCGGCGTCGACGTCGCCGCCTTCGGTCTGGGCCGGAGGCGCCCCCGCCGCGGCGTCGGCGGCCCCGGCCGAATTGTCGGGCGGCGGCAGGGCGGCAGGTGGTGCCACAAGGCTGCCCGGATCGGTGATCGGGTCAAGCTCGTGGCTGCGCAGGACGCGCAGGAACTCCAGACGCTGATAGTCCGCCGCCAGCACGACGCGCAGCCGCTTGTCGGTCCCCAGCGCCACTTGCCCCACCAGAAGCCCCGCCGGGAACACCGCCCCATCGCCCGACGTCACCACCCGGTCGCCCGGACGCACTTCGTCGGTATCTTCGATGAATTCCAGCGGCGGCAGGGGCGAATTGTCGCCCGACAGAAGCGCCTTCTGCCCCGAAGGCTGGATCGTCACCGGCAAGCGGCTGTTCGAATCGGTGACCAGGATCACCCGGGACGTGCGTTCCCCCACACCCGAGATTCGGCCGACCAGCCCGATCCCATCCATTGTCGCCCAACCGTCGCGGATGCCATCGCGCTCGCCGACGTTCAGCAATACCGACTGCCGGAACGGACTGCCGCTGTCGGCCATCACCACGCCCGTCACATGCGTGAGCTTCGGATCCAGTCGCACCTTGTTCAGATCCAGAAGGCGGGCGTTCTTCTGCTCCAGCTGCAGCGCCGCCTCTTTCCAGGCCTTCATCTGCTGCAATTCGCGCTTCAGCTCCTGGTTCTGCTCGTAGATCCGGGTGTAGCTTTGAAAGTCGTCGATCATCCCGGCCACCGCCGTCACCGGCCGCATCGCCCAGTCGAAATTCGGCACCACCGCATCAATCAGCGCCGCGCGAAAGCGTTCGACGCGCGGGCTGTCGATCCGCCACAGGATGAAAAATGCGAACAGCACCAGAAGCGCGATCCAGACCAGAAGCCGTCGCAGCGGGCGCGAGTATTCCTCGGGGGCGGTGCGGTTCCTGGCCACGGGACTTTAGCCTTCATTCGCCGCGTAAGGCTGCGGCTCAGGTATCGTAGTCGATCACATGCCGAAGTTGCTTTTCATATTCCAGCGCCTTCCCGGTGCCGAGGGCAACACAATTCAGTGACTCGTTGGCCACCGAAATCGACAGACCGGTCTGTTCGCGCAAGCTCAGGTCCAGTTCGCCCAGAAGCGCACCACCACCCGTCAGCATCACGCCCCGGTCGACGATGTCGGCCGCAAGGTCCGGCGGCGTCGCTTCCAGTGCCTGCATCACCGCGTCGCAGATCTGCTGCACGGGTTCGGCCAGCGCCTCGGCGACCTGGGCCTGGTTGATCTCGGTTTCCTTCGGCACGCCGTTCAAGAGGTCACGCCCCCGGATGGTCATCGACGCGCCGCGCCCGTCATCCGGCATCCGCGCCGTGCCGATCGAGGTCTTGATCCGTTCTGCCGTCGATTCTCCGATCAGCAGGTTCTGATGCCGCCGCAGGTAGTTGACGATGGCTTCGTCCATCCGGTCACCGCCGACGCGGACCGACCGGGCATAGACGATGTCGCCCAAGGACAGCACCGCGACTTCGGTCGTGCCGCCGCCAATGTCCACGACCATGTTGCCGGTGGGCTCGGTGATCGGCATCCCCGCCCCGATCGCCGCCGCGATCGGTTCCGCGATCAGCCCAGCGCGCTTGGCGCCCGCCGACAGCACCGACTGGCGGATCGCCCGCTTTTCCACCGGCGTCGCGCCGTGCGGCACGCAGACGATGATCTTCGGCTTACTGATCGTCGACCGCTTGTGCACCTTGCGGATGAAATGCTTGATCATCTCTTCCGCCGCCTCGAAGTCGGCGATGACCCCGTCGCGCATCGGTCTGATCGCCTGGATGGTGCCGGGGGTGCGACCGAGCATCAGCTTGGCGTCCTCACCGACCGCGAGGACCACCTTCTTGCCGTCCTTGTTGTGGTAGGCCACCACCGAGGGTTCGTTGAGGACAATGCCCTTGCCGCGGATGTAGACCAGCGTGTTCGCGGTCCCGAGGTCGATGGCCATGTCCGATGAGAACAGGCTTGGGAAGAAAGCCATGGGGGGTCCTTCGTGGTGGCAATACTGAAGCACCCGACTCGGGAAATCCCGACGGGGCGTCCCCTTATATGTCCCGGACGGCAGGAAGGGAAAGCCCTGCCTCTGCACCTGTGCTCATTTCCGCGTGCCTGTGGAAATCGAACCTTTTTGCTGGATCTTTCGCTGGAGAAACCCTGTCGCATGCACTTATCCGATATGGCATGCTGTCGGGGTCCATCGAGGGGGAGAAATCGCATGACAGGAGTCGCAGGCAGGGTCGCGCTGGTGACGGGCGCGGGGGCCCCGGGGGGAATCGGATTTGCCATCGCCAAGGCCCTGATGAAGGCCGGGGCGCGGGTCGCAATCACCGCCACGACCGCCCGGATCCACGACCGCGCCGCAGCAATCGGGGCCCTGTCCCACATCGCCGATCTGACCGACCCCGCACAGGTCGCGGGGTTGTTCGACGCGGTCGAGGCTGCCTTTGGTCCGGTCGAGATCCTGGTCAACAACGCAGGCATGGTGCAGACCGGCAAGCGGGTGAAACGCGGGCTTCTGGCCGACTGGTCCGACGCGACCTGGGCGCATCACATGGCGCTGAACATCAACACGACCTTCCATTGCTGCCGTGCCGTCCTGCCCGGAATGGCCGCGCGCGGCTTTGGGCGGATCGTCAACATCTCGT
The DNA here is from genome assembly GCA_009773055.1 of Paracoccaceae bacterium. Lineage (GTDB taxonomy): Bacteria > Pseudomonadota > Alphaproteobacteria > Rhodobacterales > Rhodobacteraceae > Tabrizicola. The sequence goes on along the minus strand of WOUW01000009.1, from coordinate 25,106 downwards.
CGGTCACCGGCCCGGTTGTGACCATCGAAGGCAGTTCCGCCTATGCCACCGCCAAGGCCGCGATCACCGGAATGACCCGGTCCATCGCGCTGGAGTATGGCCAGCATGGCGTGACCTGCAACGCGGTCCTGCCGGGCTGGATTGCCACCGAAAGCAGCAGCCCGGCCGAGCTTCGGGCCGGTCGCAAGACCCCCGCAGGTCGCCCCGGCACGCCCGACGAAGTGGCCGCCTGCGTGCGGTTTCTGGCGTCGGAGGAAGCATCCTATGTCACGGGCGCGATGCTGGTTGTGGACGGCGGCAATACGCTGCAAGAGATGAAGGGATGACAGACACCGCTTTCCTTCCCGGCGTTCCCGCCGAGGCTGTCCTTGCCAGCCTTGGCCGTCTGCCCGGCAGTGACTTTGACAGCCCGGACTCTTCGTCTGCTTTGGTGGCCAATACCTTCGGCTGGTTTCTGGACCGCCCGCGCCAGCTCTTGCCGCTGCCCGGCGTGCCGATGGGCCTGCCCGAAATGGTCGAGCTTGGGGTCGAGATGCAACTGCCGATGCGCAGCACCCGGCACCCAAGGCTGGACGCCGTCGTGACCACCTCGACAACGCTGGTCGCCATTGCGTCGAAACGCTATCAGCCTTTCCGCCCGCCCAAGGCCGCCGCCTTTACCGAGCCCTTCGATGCCCGCGACTGGGGGCCCGGGATGGCCCGCTTTGGTGTGTTGCGAAAGGCGTTGACGGCAGGCCAGCAGACCTTTCGCCACCTTGATGCGGTAACGCTGGTAAAGCAGGCCTATGCGCTCCGCAGTCAAAGCGTCAAACGCGCGCGGGGGGCAGTGCTGGTTTACCTGCACGCCGAGCCGCAGACTTGGGGGAATGGCAAGCCTGTCGATCCCAAAGCCATCGCGCGCCACCGGTCCGAGGTCACCAGTTTTGCCCGCGCCGTGAAGGGCGACGACGTGACCTTCGTGGCCCTCACCTGGGCCGAGCTGCTGGCGCAATGGGCAAAGACGCCCGCGTTGGTCGCGCATACTGCGGCCGTGAAGGGCTGGTTTGGCGGGCTTTAGGGCGCGCTAGCATCCCTCGCAGATTGCCGCGCCCGAGGGTGCTGATCCGACGCCTTGCGTCTCTCCCTCACCCAGCACCCGCCGGCGCAGGTCCGCCCGCTCCAGCCCCATGTCCTCCAGCATCCGGTCGCTGACGCCTTGCAGCCCGACCAGCGCACCCTCTGCGTCCCACCAGTGTTTGATCCGTTTCCACATGTCAGCCTCCTGTCTGGAATGAGGCCTTTTCGCACGGTTGGCTTTCTGCGATAATCAGACATTATCAGAATAGGCTTTGAAGTGAGGCTAATCAATGCGGGGCAGCGACTATGCGGAGCTGCGCGCCTTCGCGGCGGTGATCCGGCACGGCAGCTTCACCCGGGCGGCGGCGCATCTGGGGCTGTCGCCTTCGGCCCTAAGCCAGACGATCCGCAGCCTTGAGGATCGGCTGGGCCAGCGCCTCTTGAACCGCACGACCCGCAGCGTGGCCCCCAGCACTGCGGGGCAGGCGCTCGCGGAACGGCTGTTACCGGTGCTGGACGATCTGGACGGCGTTATCGACACGGCCTTCGCAGCGGCGGGCGAGGTTTCGGGGCCGCTGCGCCTTGATGTCGTGCGGGTGGCGATGCCGCATCTGGCGCGGTTGGTGCCGGGGTTTCTGGCGCGCTATCCGCGGGTCCGGCTAGAGGTCGCCTCGAACGACGCGCTGGTCGACATCGTGGCGCTGGGGTTCGACGCGGGGATCAGACTGGCCGAGCGGCTGGAGGGCGACATGATCGCCGTCCCATTCGGCGGGGACCTGCGGATGATCTGCGTCGCCGCCTCCGACTATCTGGCGCGCCATCCCGCGCCGGTCCATCCCCGCGATCTGGCCGCTCACGCCTGTATGGTCACGTTGACGCCGTCCACGGGCACCCCCTACCGCTGGGAGTTCGAAAAGGACGGCGAGGCGTTGCGAATTGCCGTAGACGGGCCCTTGGTCTCGCGCGATGCCGACCTGCGGGTGGCGGCGACGGTCGCCGGGGTGGGGATCGGTTTCTTCTTTGAGGACGAGGTGCGCAGCTTGTTAGCCGAAGGCAAGCTTTTGCAGGTGCTGGCCGACTGGACCCCGGCCTTTCCCGGCGCCTATCTCTACTTCCCCAGCCGCCGGAACCCCGCGCCGCCCTTGCGGGCCTTCGTGGATTACTTCCGGGAATTCGGCGCGGGCAAGGGTTAAGAAACCCTGAACGCCCGCGCCCAAGTGTTTGATTTCAAAGGAATGACCCCAGTGCCCGCGCGTGGGCAGCCGGGGCCGGTCCCCTACTCGCCGTGGTAGGAGACGGTCTTCACATCCTCACCCGGGGCCGTCTTCTGCCGCCGGATGATCAGCCGGTTGAGGGCGTTGATATAGGCCTTGGTCGAGGCAACGATAGTGTCGGTATCGGCCGATGACCCTGTCACGATCCGCCCGTCCTCCTCCAGTCGGACCGACACGGTCGCCTGTGCATCCGTCCCCTCGGTCACTGCATGGACCTGGTATACCTGCAGCCGCGCCTTGTGGGGGAAGAGCATCTTCACGCACATGAACGCCGCGTCCACCGGGCCGTCACCCGTCGCGTCGATGTGGTGGTCCTGGCCGTCGATGGTCAGGATCATGTCGGCCTCTTGCGGGCCTTCGGTGCCGCACACGACGCGCAGCTTCTTCAGCTGGAGGAATTCGTAGGCATCGTTGGTCTGCTCGTCAGAAACCAGCGCGATCAGGTCATCGTCGTAGACTTCCTTCTTGCGGTCGGCCAGCGCCTTGAAGCGGACGAAGACGTCGTTCAGCTGGTTGTCGGCAAGGTCGAAGCCCAGTTCCTTCAGCTTGGCCCGCAGCGCGGCCCGGCCCGAATGCTTGCCCATCGTCAGGTTGTTCTGGGTGATGCCGATATCCTCGGGCCGCATGATCTCGAAGGTCTGGACGTTCTTCAGGACCCCGTCCTGGTGGATGCCGGATTCGTGCAGGAAGGCGTTCTTGCCGACGATGGCCTTGTTGAACTGGACCGGGAAGCCCGAGACCTGGCTGACGCGGCGCGAGAGGTTCATGATCTTGGTCGTGTCGATGCCCGTGCGGAACGGCAGGATGTCGTTCCTGACCCGCATGGCCATCACGACCTCTTCCAGGGCGGTATTGCCCGCCCGTTCGCCGAGGCCGTTGATCGTGCATTCGATCTGGCGTGCACCCGCCTCAACCGCCGCCAGAGCGTTGGCGGTGGCCATGCCGAGGTCGTTGTGGCAGTGGGTGGCGAAGATGACTTGGTCGGCCCCCGGAACCCGTTCCAGGAGCATCCGGATGATCTTCGCGGACTCCATCGGGTAGGTGTAGCCGACGGTGTCGGGGATGTTGATCGTCGTCGCCCCGGCCTTGATCGCGATTTCCACCACGCGACAGAGGTAGTCATGTTCGGTCCGCGTCGCGTCCATCGGGGACCACTGGACGTTGTCGCAGAGGTTGCGGGCGTGAGTGACAGTCTCGTGGATGCGGTCGGCCATCTGGTCCATGTCGAGGTTTGGGATCGCGCGGTGGAGGGGGGAGGTGCCGATGAAGGTGTGGATCCTCGGCGATTTGGCGTGCTTGACGGCCTCCCAGCAGCGGTCGATGTCCTTGAAGTTCGCGCGGGCGAGGCCGCAGATGGTGCTGGTCTTGGCCCGCTTCGCGATCTCGGTCACGGCGGCGAAGTCGCCTTCGGAGGCGATGGGGAAGCCGGCCTCGATGATGTCGACCCCCATCTCGTCGAGGAGGCCGGCGATCTCCAGCTTTTCCTCGTGGGTCATGGTCGCGCCGGGGGATTGCTCGCCGTCGCGGAGGGTGGTGTCGAAGATGACGACTTTATCTTGGGTGGTCATGGGGGGTCCTTTTCTTAGCTGCCGGGTGGGGCGCGCTGGTCACCTCTGAGCGGTCGCGCCCGGGGGCACGCTCAGAGGCGGCTAAGAAGGAGGAGGCCACGGGGCATCGCGGGGCTGGAGGCCCGTGCGGTGGGGGTGATGTGGGGTCCCGTGGTCATGGGGCGCGACTATACGGGGGAAATCGGGGAAGGGAAGGGGATTTTTCAGGGGGGCTGGTGGGGGCCGCAAGGGACTCCCGCGTGGGTGCCCACGCGTGGGCAGACTCCCAAGTTGTTGATTTTATTGGGGGATTTCTGTGGGCGTTAGGGGTTTGTTAAGGAAAACCAAGATCGCCAGGTGAGGTCAAGGAGGGAACAGTACTGGAAATCAGTCGTAAACACATTTTCGGTAGCTCTTTCTGCGAGACTGTGCAAGAAAGCCATGTCAAAATGGAGTTTGGTGATGCTCATACAGTTCACCGTGGAAAACCATCGAGCCATTCGTGAGCGGCAGACCTTCTCAATGGTGGCTGAAGGGGCGTCGAGCAAGACGCGTGAGGAAGTCGTGGTCGAAACCGGCATCTCGGTGGCACCAACGGTGCTTCGCACGGCTTGCCTCTTCGGCGCAAACGGATCCGGTAAATCATCCTTAATTGAGGCGATGGAGTTCATGTCGCGCTTCGTTCGCGACTCGTTCCGCAGAGATGCGGGGAAAGGGATTCCGACGGAGCCATTCCTCTACCACAGTGAGTGGCGAGAAAAGCCCTCGGAGTTCGAGGTGGTATTCGTTCATCGCGATACACTTTACCAGTATGGCTTTGCGGTTGATCGGGAAAGAGTTCACGACGAGTGGCTCTTCGCTCGTCCAAAATCTACCGGTCGTGAGCGAACGCTCTTCACTCGTTCGTTCAACAAGGAGGCAGACACATACGAATGGTCAATAAACGGTGTCTACCTTAAGGGTGAACGGGAGAGCTGGAGAGCGCAGACTCGACCAGACGCACTTTTTCTAAGCACGGCTGTTCAGCTCAACGCTGATGATTTGAGGGATCCCTTTGATTGGATTGTCTCTGGACTCCGATCCTTCTCAATGAGTCCAGACACAATTCACAACCAATATACCGCGAGCAAGTTCACCGAAGAAACTTGGAAGGCCCGAGTGATTGAATTCCTCAGGCAGGCCGATATTCGCTTGAGCGATATTCAGGTTGAGGAAGAGGACTTTGAGCAATCTAGCGCTTTTAAGAGCATTCCAGAGCCGTTGCAGGAGGCATTCCGTGTAAGTGCCCCTGGTATGAAGACGTACAATGTTAGCTTTGTCCGCAAAGATGAGAAGTCGGACGACATTCCCTTGGCGATTCGGGAGGAGTCTTCTGGTACCAAAGCTCTATTTGCTCTGGCTGGGCCACTTATTGACGTGCTGGAAAATGGGCTGACAGTGGTGATTGACGAACTCAACGCAGGGCTGCATCCTTTGGCGTTTCAACACATAATTGGCTTTTTTTGCGATCCAAGTGTCAATAGAAACAATGCTCAGTTAATCTTTACCACTCACGATACGTCAGTTACGCACTTGGAGTGCATTGGTCGTGATCAAATTTGGTTGATAGAGAAAGGGGACGATCTCGCCGCAAGACTTACTCCGTACTCAGACTTTAAGACGCGAGATGCCAGGTCTTTTCAGCGGGCCTACCTTCAAGGTCGATATGGCGCGGTACCCAGGATACTTGACTGAAGAAGAACAATTGAAGAGAAGAGCGAAGTCAAGTCAAGACTTTAAACGTCGGCCGGCATTTCGAACAGTGCCCGACCGTATCCTAATTGTAACTGAAGGGTCGAAGACTGAGCCGGACTATTTTCGTTTGCTTGCTGCGGAGCTTGGTTTGACTACGGCCAAGATCATTATCGTTGGCGATGGGGGTTCTGCGCCCAAGAGTGTCGTTCAAGAGACAGAGCGAATCTTGTCGAGAGACAGTGATTTTGAGAAGGTGTATTGCGTATTTGATCGGGATCGACATGAAAGTTACGATCAAGCGATTGGCATGGTCCGAGGTTTGTCGGAAAGGGTGGCGTACCGAGGCAAGGAAATCCATCCAATCACTTCAGTGCCGTGTTTTGAGTTTTGGTATCTTTTGCACGTGTCGGATTCACGCAAGCCCTACGAAAATGCAAGCTCACCGGCTGATGCTCTCATTGCGGATTTGAAAAGGAAGCGGCCGTTCGAAGAGTACTCAAAAGGCCGTTGTGCATCTTTTTATTCTCAGATTTCTCCCATGCGCCAATCGGCGATCAGCCGTGCACGCGCGTTCCTCGCCAGTGCGCGTGACGAAGGTTCAGCAGAGCATCATGAGAACCCATCAACGCGGGTTTACCTTCTGGTAGAAGCCCTTGAGGGCGTGGCACGGAATGGTCACTCCTGAAGCGCCAAATGTGTGCTGACCATTCCCCTCACACCACCATATGCCGCACCCGCGCGCCCCACTCGATGGCGGCGGCGTGGAGGCGGTCGATCTTCAGCTCTTCGCGGACCTCTTCCAGCATGCGAAGCTCGACCTGGGAGTGTCTCCCGTCGGCGGTGACCACGTCGCAGGCCAGCGCATAGGCGGTCTCGTAAAGGTGCTCGGGCAGGGCCTCGCGGATCAGGCCGAAGAGGGCGTCGAGACCGTCTTCTTCCTCGAACAGGTCGAACACCGTGCGGCTGACGCGCTGGATGCGGTCGGGGTCGTAGTTCCCGAAGATCGGCATGTGGTTGACCATGCGGGTGATCGCCACGAGCTCGGCCGTGCGCATGTTCTGGTCGGAGGCGGAGCAGGCGACCATGACGGCCACGAGGGCGTCTTGCGGGGACATGGGGGAGGTCTCAAGCATCACGGGCTCCTGTAAGCGTTGGCGGCAGATTATTGACGAGGGGCGGGGGGGGCAATAGAGGACGGGGGTCCGGGACATGGGGTCGCGGGCTGCCCCTTGGGGCGTTTCAGGAGAGCGAGCAATGACTTCCCTGCGCGATGCGGCGATGAATTCGAAGGCCTGGCCGTTCGAAGAGGCCCGCGCGGTGCTGAAACGCTATGGCGGCAAGGACCCGGCGAAGGGGTATGTGCTGTTCGAGACGGGCTATGGGCCGTCGGGGTTGCCGCATATCGGGACGTTCGGGGAAGTGGCGCGGACGACGATGATCCGGCGGGCGTTCGAGGTGATTTCGGACATTCCGACGCGGCTGATCTGCTTTTCCGACGACGTGGACGGGATGCGGAAGGTGCCGGAGAACGTGCCGCAGCAGGAGATGCTGCGGGGGCATATGCAGAAGCCGTTGACCTCGGTGCCGGACCCTTATGGCGAGTTCGAGAGCTTTGGCCACCACAACAACGCGATGCTGCGGCGGTTCCTGGACACGTTCGGGTTCGAATATGAGTTCATCTCGGCCCACCGAGTTCTACAAGTCGGGGCAGTTCGACGCGACGCTGCGGCTGGCGGCGGAGCGGTATGATGCGATCATGAACATCATGCTGGCGTCTTTGCGCGAGGAGCGGCAGCAGACGTATTCGTGCTTCCTGCCGATCCATCCGGAGACGGGCCGCGTGATGTATGTGCCGATGAAGGAGGTGAACGCCAAGGAAGGCACGATCACCTTCGACGACGAGACGGGGCGGGAGTGGACGCTGCCGGTCACGGGCGGGCATGTGAAGCTGCAGTGGAAGCCGGATTTCGGGGCGCGCTGGGCGGCGCTGGATGTGGACTTCGAGATGTACGGGAAGGACCACTCGACGAATACTCCGATCTACGACGGGATTTGTGAGGTCTTGGGGGGGCGGAAGCCGAACCACATGACCTATGAGCTGTTCCTGGATGACCAGGGGCAGAAGATCAGTAAGTCGAAGGGCAACGGGCTGACCATTGATGAATGGCTGACCTATGCGGCGACGGAGAGCCTGTCGTATTTCATGTACCAGAAGCCGAAGACGGCGAAGCGGATGCACTTCGACGTGATCCCGCGGGCGGTGGATGAGTATCACCAGCAGCTGCGGGCCTATCCGACGCAAGATGTGGCGGGGCAGGTCAACAACCCGGTGTGGCATATCCATGGGGGGAAGCCTCCCGAGTCGAAGATGGTGGTCAGCTTTGGCATGCTGCTGAACCTCGCGTCGGTGTCGGGGGCGAAGGATGCGGGGGCGCTGTGGAAGTTCCTGAAGCGGTATGCCCCCGAGGCTTCGCCGGAGACGCATCCCGATCTGGACGCGGCCGCTGGCTATGCGGTGCGCTACTTTGCCGACAAGATCGCGCCGACGCGGGTCTTCCGGTTGCCCGACGACCGCGAGCGGGCGGCGATGGAGGATCTGGTCGGGCGGCTCAAGGTCTGGGACGGGGCGACGGACGACGAGGCCTTGCAGTCGATGGTCTTTGCGGTGGGCAAGGAGCATGGGTTCGAGCCGCTGCGCGACTGGTTCAAGGCGCTGTACGAGGTGCTCTTGGGCGCGTCGGACGGGCCGCGGTTCGGCGGGTTCATCGCGCTGTATGGGGTCAACTGGTCGTCTAAAGGCCCGGGGACTGGTGCATGGGGGGCTGAAATGCGGCTGACCTTGCACGTGGGCTTGCCGAAGACCGCGACAACGACGATCCAGCATGTGCTGGAGGTGTCGAAACCCCTGCTGGCCCGGGAGGGCATCGTCTATCCCGGGTCGACGGCTGGGCATCTGGGTCTGGTGCGGCAGGTGCAGTCGGGCCGGGAGGAGGATGCAGCGCGGTCCATTGACGCGATGGCGGAGGAGGCGCGTGAGGCGGGGGCGGAGCACCTTCTGTTGTCCTGCGAGCATATGAGCCTTATGCCGGAACGGGCGCTGGTCCGGCTGAAGGAGCTGTTCGCGGCCGGGTTGCCCGATCTGCGCGAGGTCCGGGTTCTGGCTTACGTGCGTGAACCGATCGGCTTTGCGACAAGCCTTTGCCAGCAGCGGCTGAAGGCGGGGACCACGCGACTGGCCGCATTCCACGCCGACCCATGGCCGCTGCGCCCGATGGCGTTGATCATGAAGCACGTCCGGACCTTTGGCCGCGAGGCGGTGCAGCTGCGCTATCTGCACCAAGATCATATTGTCGGTGGCACGGTGGTCGATGACGTCTTTGCGGCGATCGGTCTGCAAGGGCTTCGACCTCCGGACCCGGTGCCGATCCTGAACGCGTCCCTGTCGCATCAGGGGGCGATGATTGCCGACGCTCTTGCAGCCCTTGTGCCCCGGGACCGGCGCAGCACGATGCAGCGGCGGGTCATCAAGCGCCAGTTGGAGGCGATCCGGGGCGAGAGGTTTGTCTTGCCGGACACGGTCCAGACGGCGATCATCGCGGCATCGCGCCGGGATCTGGAGGCGATCCGGACCCAGTTCGGGCTGGAGATCACGCCGGTCCGGGTTGGCCAGATCACGGTTCAGGACTTTGACGATGCGATGGCCGAGGCCATGGCGCGGGTCATCCTGGAGCGGGCTGCGATGCAGCCCGGGGATCAGGCGAACGGGCACGACGACTGAAGCTAGGGGGCCAGGATGGGACGCGAGGCCGAGGGGCATGCCATCTGGCGCGGGACGTCGGGCACGGTGAAGGCGCTTCTGGAAAGCGACGGGATCATCCTGCGGGGTGAGGTTCGTGCCAAGCTCTGCCGCGATGGATTGATGAATTGGCGTGTCGATGGCGAGGACCTGGTTCTGCAGGCCGAGGGCGAGCCGCTGGTTCTGACGCTGGGCGCCGGGGAGGCTGCGGCCTGGGTCCGGGCGCTGGACAAGCCGCTGCCGTCGCTGGCTGCCAAGCTGGGGGTGTCAGCGGAGGCCAAAGCCTGGGTGATCGGGGGGCCACCACCCGAAGAGATCGCGGTCGCCCTTGCTGGGGCGCAAAGCCCGGGGGCAGAGGGAGCGTCGGTGATCGTCGCGGTGCTGACCGGGCCGGTGGATCTGAAGGCGGCGCTTGCGGCGGGACAGGCGCAGGGTCTGCGGGTCTGGTGCGTGCATGGCAAGGGCAAGGGTGCCGCGGTGACGGACGCGACAGTGCGGGCCGCTTTCAGAGCGGCGGGATGGATGGACATCAAGTCAAGCGCGGTGTCGGAAGGCTTCACGGCGACGCTTTACCGACCGACCGGCTGACCTCGGTCCAGGATGATCAAGATAGCCCGCCGGGGTCAGCCGTAACCGCGCCAGACCCGATACCAGTCAACCCAGAGCGCCGCCACCTCGTCCTTATCGCCGGCAAAGAGGCGGGCCGACAGCGGAAAGGCCTCGGCCTCGATCTTCGAGCGGGCATCACCGATCCGCGCGTCGAGCATGTGCCGGACAAGGCCGGGGACATGGTCGTCTGGCAGTCCCGCTACAAGGGCCGCAAGGACCGCAAGATCGTGGTGGTCGCCGAGAATCTCGCCCAGCCGGTCGGCGTCGGAGACGAGGGGGCGGAAGAGGTCGGGCCAGACCGGAGCAAAGAGGCGGGCCTGATACCAGAGGTCCTTGGCGCGCTTGCGCCAGGTGTGGAAAAGATCGGCATTGTGCCTGTCCCGGCGGGCGGCATTGGCGGCGCTCTGGGCCTTGCGCCGGGTGGCAGACAGACCTTCGCGCAAGGTTCGGTTGTCCTTGCCAGAGAGTGACCAGTCGCGCGTGCGGTCGCGAAGCCTGGAAAGCTGTTCGGCTAGTCCGGTGGTGGGGTCGCCAGCCGGGCCCGGCCCGGCCCCGGACAGCGTGTCGCGCAGGGGCTGCAGCGCCTCGGGTCGGTCGGGAAACAGGCGGTCGAGCGTTGCAAGGCGCACCTCGGCATCGCGGCGGGCCGAGAGGGAAAGGCCGACCTCGCGCAGCACAAGGTTGGCGGCGGGTTGGGCGGAAAGGCCATCCCGCACGAGGCGCAAGAGGGCGCGCGACTTCTTGAGGTTCTTGCGGATGCCGTGCACCGCCTCGGGCTTGTCGATGCGGTCGAGCCGGGAGATTGCCGCGTCCAGTTCCCCGCCAACAATCCGGCGCAGACTGGACGACAGGTCCGCATCGGCAAGGTCGAAGGCATAGGCCATGGCAGTCCCGCCTGAAAGTCGTTCCGCAGGCACCCTGTCCCGTTGCGGTGCATTCGTAAAGCCCCCCTTGGCGCGGACGATCGACGCGCTAGCTGGTAAGCGGGGACGTCAGGACAAAGGAGCGCATCATGCGCCTTGCAGCCATGCTTCTTGCCGTAATGCTGGGCCTGAGCGCCCCGTCAGAGGCTCAGGAAGCCCCGATCCAGACCACCATCCAAAGCCAGATCGACGCCTTCCAGGCCGACGACTTTGCGCGGGCCTTCACGTTTGCAAGCCCCACGATCAAGCAGATGTTCGGCACACCCGAAAATTTCGGTGCAATGGTCAAGCAGGGCTATCCGATGGTCTACCGGCCTTCGTCGGTGGAAATGCAGGAGTTGCGCGAGATCGCAGGCAACCTGTGGCAACGGGTGCGGGTCACCGATCAAAGCGGCGCGGGCTGGTATCTGGATTACATGATGATCGAGACCGCCGAAGGCTGGCAGATCAACGCGGTCCAGCTTTTGCCGGCACCGGACGTGGGCGTCTGAAAGGCCGCCGCGCCGGTCCGGTTGCGGCAATTTCACCTGGCCCGTTGCAGAGACGTGCAGTGCGTTTCGGCACCGCCTTTTCCTTTGCAGGCAGGACGAAGGCCGTTGCGTCCCGCGGCGTTCCGCCGAACGGGGCCATGAGCCACGGTTAAACCTTCCTTGCTACCCCCTTTGCCCAAGTGCGGCGCGGTTTGTCGGGGGCACACCTGACGCATCGCCCGTCGCAGTGGCGCGAAGCGAGGCAAGGGAAATCTAAGATGAACAAGGCTATCACTGACGGGCTGGTCCTGATGCCGCCGGCGTTCTCGGCCGGCTTGAATCTCTGGTCACGCGAGGACGGGACGCCCGGTTCAGGGTCGTATCAAGGTCAGGCGAATGCCGCACTGGTATCGAACGATCAGGATTTCGGTGGCTGTCTGGAGCTGCAGAAGACCGATGCCACGCAGAAGCTGCGGTCCTTTGCGCAGACGCCGATCCAGCCTGGCCTGTACCTGCGGGTCACGGCGCGGGTGAAGGCGGTTTCGGGGAACCTGCCGTCGGTCCGGATCGCGGCCTGGGCGGGCGATGTCAGCGGGCAGAACGTGGCCGGGCTGGTGCAGACCGGGCCGTCGGTCGCTTTGACATCTTATGGGACGGTGGTGACGGTGAGCGCGATCATCTCTCCGGCCAGCCGGACCGGGGTGGACCTGCCCTGGACATTGCAGGCGATCTACGCCCATGTCGGGCTTGACCTGACGGGTGCCAATGGCGGGGTGGTGCGGATCGACGATATCGTCGTCGAGGATGTCACCAACATCTTCATCCGCAAGCTGATGGACTGGGTCGACGTGCGCGATTATGGCGCGCTGGGCAACGGGACGACCAACGATGCGCCCGCCTTCCTCGCGGCCGACGCCGATGCGGACGGGCGCGAGATTCTGGTGCCGTCGGGCGTGTTCCGGTTGACCTCGGATGTGACGATCAACAGCCGCATCCGGTTCGAGGGCACCTTGTCGATGCCGACGAACCGCAGGCTGACGCTGACGCGGAACTTTGATCTCGACACCTACGGCCAGGCTTTCGGGTCGGAACTGGAAGGCTTCAAGCGCGCGCTGGCGTCGCTGTTCTTCTTCACCGACTATGTGACGCTTGACCTGTCGGGTCGTCGGGTGGACCTGATCGAGCCGATCGACGTGGCGGCGCTGGCCGGGATCACCAGCTTTTCAAACCGCCGGGTGGTGCGGAACGGATCGCTGAACGCGGTCGCGGGGCCGAACTGGACGACGCAGGATGTGACGTCGGTCGCGACCTATTCGGCGGCCACGAACACGACGCTGACGAACGTCGCGAACGTGGCGAACATACCGGTGGGCGCGCTTGTCATCGGCACCGGCGTGGGGCGCGAGGTCTATGTCACCGCAACGAACGTCGGCGCGGGCACGGTCACGATCAGCCAGCCTCTTTATGCCGCCGTGGGGACGCGGACCTATACGTTCCGGCGGTTCAAATACATGCTGGACTTCAGCGGCTTTTCACTTTTGTCGCGGTTCGAGCTGGAAGATATCGAGTTCAACTGCATCGGCATCGGGTCGGGCGTTATGCTGCCGTTGTCGGGGTCGACGCAGCGGTTCATCTCCTGCACCTTCAACAGGCCGCTTGACCGGGGGATCAGCTCGGCCGGGGCGGGGTGTCAGGGCATGTTCGTCGACATGTGCCAGTTCCTGTCGAACGAACAGTCGGTTCCGGCACAGAACCGCACCACCATCGCGATGAACGTGCAGGCGAACGACGTCAAGCTGCGCAACAACCGGGTCGTGCGCTTTGCGCATTTCGCGATCATGAACGGGACCGGCCACCTGATCCACGCCAACCACTTCTTCCAGGGCGACAACGAAACCGCGGGCGTGCGGCGGGCGGGGCTGGTGTTCACGCAAACGAACGTCTCGACCGTGGTGACCGGGAACTATGTCGACAACTGCTTCATCGAATGGGGCAACGAGCATGACTCGGCGCCCGAGGAGAACGGCGAGTTTTCGTTTGGCGGGCTGAACATCGTCGGCAACGTGTTCATCGCGTCCGACACGACCCCTGCCTTCCGCTGGATCGTGGTCAAACCCTATGGGCCTGGGCATTTCTTCAGCGGGCTGTCGATCTCGGGGAACAGCTTCCGCTGCTTCGGGGTGATCGTGGACCGGGTGGACATGGTGGACACCAGTTTTGCCACGCTGGATTTCACCAGGTCGCGCAATGTGCGGGTGGAAGGCAACAGCTTCAACAACGTGACGCAGTGGATCATCAATCCGGTGCTGGTGGCCCATACCCAGAACACCGCAGCCGAGACCTGGAACGTCAGCGCGGGCGGCTTTGTGCCGTTCGGCGGGCGGATCCGGATGGTCGAGGCCGTTGCGCCGGAAGGCCTGATCACCAATGCCGCGAACGCCGCGCGCTATGTTTTTCCCTATTCGGTTCCGGGCACAGGGGTCACGGGCAACGAGGCGCAATTGCGCTGGGGCGAGGCGGTCAAGGGCAAGGCGCTGGTCAACTTGCGGATGGACGTTCCGGCCTGACGCGAGGCACGATCTTTCGGCGAAAGATCAGGCGGGCGGCCCTTCGGGGCCGCCCGTTTTCACAGCCTGTCGGGCGGGACGTGGAAAGCCCGGGCGAAACCGCCGTTCAGAAGCGCTGAGGTCGGGGTCAGGCACACGAAGGCGAAGTCTGGCAGGTCGACGTAGATCCGGGCCTTGGGGTTACGCTTCAGCCAGCGCTCGCGGATGCCGGGGAGGGCGGGATCGTCGGGGTCAAGAAAGCGGGCCTCGGCGCGGATCATGAGGCGGGGGTGGGTCAGGGGATCGCCCTTGTCGCCGACCTCGCCAAGCATCAGCGCGCAGTCGGGCCGGTCGCGCAGCGCGCGGAAGTGGGGCGCAAGGCCGGAGACAAGAGTCAGAAGGCCCGCTTCGGGGTCGCGGGCAAAGGCAATCCGGCTGATCCCGGGCGTGCCCGTATCGGGGTCGGTCCAGGCCAGTGCCGCATGGCCGAGTGCCATGAGCCTGTCCACAAGGGCGAAGGCGTCGTCGTTGGCGGGCTGGACGGGATCGGGACGCTTGGGCATCGGGCCTCGCGGCAGTTGACAGGGCGGGGGCAGAGGAGTCTTCTGCCGGTATTCAGACTGCTTTGCCAGCAATTACTGGCGGTTCCTCTGGCCCTGGACGCCAACATGACCGACGCCGCACGGGGCCAGGATGGCCCGACCGAGTTCCTGCCGAAGCTGCTGACCGTCTGGCGCGAAGGCTACGGTCTGGCCGACTTGCGCGCCGATGCGCTGGCCGGGCTGACGGTCGCCATCGTGGCACTGCCTTTGTCGATGGCCATCGCGATCGCCAGCGGCGTCGGTCCCGAACGCGGGCTTTACACGGCCATTGTCGGCGGCTTTCTGGTCAGCGCGCTGGGCGGGTCGCGCTATCAGATCGGCGGCCCGGCCGGGGCCTTCATCGTGCTGGTTTCGGCCTGCGTCATGGCGACCGGCGTGCAGGGGCTGGTCCTTGCGACCGTCCTGTCAGGGGTCGTCCTGATCGCGGCGGGTGCGCTGCGTCTGGGCACCTATATCCGCTATATCCCCTATCCGGTCACCGTGGGTTTTACCGCGGGCATTGCCGTCATCATCTTCGCCAGCCAGCTGCGCGAGATCTTCGGGCTGACCCTGCCCGGGGCTGAACCGGGCGAGATCCTGCCGAAGCTGGAGGCGCTTTGGGCGGCACGAGCGACGGTGACCTGGGCCGCGCTGGTGGTGGCGGTGCTGACGGCGGCGGTGATCATGGGCCTGCGAAAGGTTCGACCGCACTGGCCGGGGATGCTGATCGCGGTGGTGCTGGCTTCGGTCCTTGCAGCGGGTCTAGGCCTTCCGGTGTCGACCATCGGTGGCCAGTTCGGCGAGCTGCCGCATTTCCTTCCCGCACCGGCGCTGCCCGACTTTGCGCTGTGGCGCGAGGCATTGCCCTGGGCGTTCAGCTTTGCGCTGCTTGGGGCGATTGAATCGCTTCTGTCCGCAGTTGTCGCCGACGGGATGTCGGGCGCGCGGCACCGGTCAAACGCCGAACTGGTGGCGCAGGGCGTGGCCAACATCGGCTCGGGCCTGTTTGGCGGCTTCTGCGTCACTGGCACCATTGCGCGCACCGCCACCAATGTGCGTGCAGGCAGCCGGGGGCCGATCTCGGGCATCCTGCATTCGGCCTTTCTTCTGGTCTTCATGGCTGTCGCCGCCCCTTTGGCCGCCTTCATCCCGCTGGCCGCACTGGCTGGTGTCCTTGCCGTCGTCGCGTGGGGCATGGCCGAGCGGCACGAGCTTGCCGCCCTTCTGCGGTCGTCGCGCGGAGATGCGCTGGTGGTCGGTTCGACCTTCCTTCTGGTCGTCTTCCGCGACCTGACCGAAGGGATCATAGTCGGCTTCGCGCTTGCGGGCCTTGTCTTCATCAAGCGCATGTCTGAAGCAGCCGCGATGCGCCCACGGGAAGAGCACCATGATGCCCCCCGGTCGGACCGGGTCGTCTATCATCTGGAGGGCCCGTATTTCTTTGGGGCCGCAGCCCAATTGGGCGGCATCCTTGACCGGATCGCCGAGGCCCCGCGCGCCCTGGTGCTTGAGATGTCGGGCGTGCCCCTGATCGACAGTTCGGGCGCGCGCGGGTTTCACACGCTGGCCGCGCGGTCGCGTCGGCGGGGCGGGCAGCTCTATCTTGTCGGCCTCAGCGCGCGTCTGCGCCGCCAGTTGGAGTCCCAGGGCCTGCAGGAACCCGAGGTGCGCTATCTGCCAGACCTCGCCGCTGTCGATCAGCATCTGGACAGCGCAACCGAATCGACCTGATCGTTGCGCCGAACGTGCCGGACGCCGGTTTGCGCTAACACGACAGCGAGATCACCTGGCTTCACGGCCGCGTGAGGGTCAGGCGCTTGAAAAGGCAGGGTAATCCAGCGCCTGCTTTTCACAAGTTTGCAGAATTGACGTTATGTAAGTCAACAAATTTACAGAATTATGCTGCACAATTAGGGGGTTACCTGATTCTTCACAAAGTGGTAACAATGTGGCGGGAGAGCGTTCCGCCCTTGCGGGACAACAGTATTCGGGGGGTCTTTGGCCAGGCCCTTCCGAGAGGAGGATCGCGATGAACGACCATGCCGCCCTGAAATCCATCTACCCAGCGAGCGACGACTTTGTGGCGAAGGCCCATGTCGACGCCGAGGCCTATGCGGCCCGCTATGCCGCGTCGGTCAACGACCCGGAAGGCTTCTGGGGCGAGGAAGGGCTGCGGCTGGACTGGATCAAGCCTTACACCCGCGTCAAGAACACCTCGTTCGCGCCCGGCAATATCTCGATCAAGTGGTTCGAGGATGGCGTTTTGAACGTCAGCGCCAACTGCATCGACCGCCACATGCTGACCCGCGCCAACCAGACCGCGATCATCTGGGAGCCCGATGATCCGAAGGAACCCGCACAGCACATCACCTATGCGCAGCTTCTGGAACAGACCTGTCGGCTGGCAAACGTGCTGAAGGCGCATGGCGTGACGAAGGGCGACCGCGTCGTTCTTTACATGCCGATGATCCCCGAGGCGGCCTATGCAATGCTGGCCTGCACCCGGATCGGGGCGATCCATTCGATCGTCTTTGGCGGCTTTTCGCCCGACGCGCTGGCCAACCGCGTCAACGACAGCGAAGCCAAGGTCATCATCACGGCCGACTGGGCGCCGCGTGGTGGCAAGAAGACCGGTCTGAAGGACAACACCGACAGGGCGATGCTGCATGTCAGCGACCGGGTGAAGGTCCTGGTGGTCAAGCGCACCGGCGACCAGACTTCGTGGGTGGAGGGTCGCGACTTCGACCTGACCGCCGAAATGGCTGCCGCCAAGCCCTATTGCCCCTATGTCGAGGTCGGGGCGGAAGACCCGATGTTCATCCTTTACACCTCGGGATCGACGGGGAAGCCGAAGGGCGTGGTGCACACGACCGGCGGCTACCTGGTCTACGCGGCGATGACGCACCAGGTGACCTTCGACTACCATGACGGCGATGTCTTCTGGTGCACGGCGGACGTCGGTTGGGTCACCGGGCACAGCTATATCGTCTATGGTCCACTGGCGAACGGGGCCACGACGCTGATGTTCGAAGGCGTGCCGACCTTCCCCGATGCGGGCCGCTTCTGGGAGGTCTGCGCCAAGCACAAGGTCAGCCAGTTCTACACTGCCCCGACCGCGATCCGCAGCCTGATGGGGCTGGGGCCGGAATGGGTGGAAAAGCACGACCTGTCGTCGTTGAAACTGCTCGGGTCCGTGGGCGAGCCGATCAACCCCGAAGCCTGGTCATGGTACAACACCCATGTCGGCAAGGGGAAATGCCCGATCGTCGACACGTTCTGGCAGACCGAAACCGGCGGCCACATCATCACGCCGATCCCGGGTGCCATCCCGCAAAAGCCGGGTTCGGCGACCAAACCGTTCTTCGGCGTGAAGCCCGAGGTTCTGGACCCCGCCACAGCCAAGGTGCAGACCGAAATGGCGACCGAGGGGGTCCTGTGCATCACCGACAGCTGGCCGGGGCAGATGCGGACGCTTTGGAGAGACCATGCCCGCTTCGAAGAGGCCTATTTCAGCCAGTACAAGGGTTACTACTTCACCGGCGACGGCTGCCGCCGCGATGCGGATGGCTATTACTGGATCACCGGGCGGGTCGATGACGTGATCAACGTCTCGGGTCACCGGATGGGGACGGCCGAAGTTGAATCGGCGCTGGTTGCGCATGAGGCAGTGGCCGAGGCAGCAGTGGTGGGCTACCCGCACGACATCAAGGGGCAGGGCATCTATGCCTATGTCACCCTGATGAAAGGGATCGAGCCGACCGAGGACCTGCGGAAAAAGCTGGAAGCCTGGGTCCGGACCGAGATCGGCCCGATTGCCAAGCCTGACCTGATCCAGTGGGCCCCCGGCCTGCCGAAGACCCGCTCGGGCAAGATCATGCGCCGCATCCTGCGCAAGATCGCCGAGAACGATTTCGGCGCGCTGGGCGACACCTCGACCCTCGCCGATCCGGCGGTGGTCGATGACCTGATCGCCAACCGGATGAACAAGGGCTGATGCCGATGGGTCCTGTCCTTATCCTTCTTGGTCCCCCGGGTGCCGGCAAGGGCACGCAGGCGCGGATGCTGGAGGAAGACTTCGGTCTGGTCCAGCTTTCGACCGGCGACCTTCTGCGCGCAGCAGTGGCTGCGGGGAGCGAGGCAGGCAGGAAAGCCAAGTCAGTGATGGAGGCCGGACAGCTGGTCAGCGATGACATAGTTCTCGCGATCCTGAAGGACCGGATGGCCCAGCCAGACGTGGCCAAGGGCGTGATCCTGGACGGTTTCCCGCGCACGGCGGGTCAGGCGGCGGCGCTGGACGTCCTGCTGACCGAAGTCGGCCAACAGGTGACGGCAGCGATCAGCCTGGAGGTCGAGGACGAGGCGATGGTCGCCCGTGTCTCAGGCCGCACCACCTGCGCAACCTGTGGCGAAGGCTATCACGACCAGTTCAAGCAGCCCGCCACCGCGGGGGTCTGCGACAAATGCGGCGGCACGGGCTTCAAGCGTCGGGCCGACGACAACGCCGAAACCGTGCGCGACAGGCTTGCCGCCTATCACGCCGCGACGGCCCCGCTGATTGCGCATTACGACCGGCTTTCGGTTCTGGAACGGGTTCCAGCGATGGGCTCCATCGACGGCATCCGCGCCCGGCTGGCCGAGATCGTGGGCCGCGTCGCGGCATGAGATCGGGTTTCCGCCTCTCGGAGGAGGGCAGGCGGTGACCGGGAAGAGGAGGGGAAGGCCACACGCGGCGCGATCCTTCGGAAAAGACCGCCCCGACCGGGGTGGAGGAGAGAGCAGGAGCCGGCCGGGACGGGCGGGCGAAAGCCAGAAACGAACGGGGACTGCCTGGACCACAGGTTCAGGCCATAAGGAGGTATTGCATGGCTACGACCACAACCAACGTGCGCGATCGTTCGCGCCCCATGACGGGAGAGCTGGCGGCGATCATCGGCGCGCAGTTCTTCACACCCTTCCCGGAAGCCACGCGGAACGTCTTCGCGCTTCTGGCCTTTGCGGCGGGCTTCATCGTGCGCCCGTTCGGCGCGCTGTTCTTCGGCGCGATGGGCGACCTGATCGGCCGGAAATACACCTTCCTGGCCACGATCCTGATCATGGGCCTTTCGACCTTTCTGGTCGGCCTCTTGCCCAACTACTTCTCCTGGGGCATCGCAGCACCGATCATCCTGATCGCACTTCGCATGTTGCAGGGCCTGGCGCTTGGCGGCGAATACGGTGGTGCGGCGGTCTATGTGGCCGAACACGCCCCGGCCAACCAGCGCGGCTACTTCACCGCCTTCATCCAGACCACGGCAACGCTTGGACTTCTCTTGTCGCTGGTCGTGATCCTGTCGGTGCAGGGCTACGTGAACGGCAACTACCCCGACCAGCCGGTGCTTGATGCGGCTGGCGTGGCCGTGATGGCGGCTGATGGCACACCGTCGATGATGCGACCGTTCAACGCCTGGGGCTGGCGGATTCCGTTCCTCGGCTCGATCTTCCTTCTGGCGATCTCGCTTTACATCCGCCTGCAGATGAACGAATCCCCCGCCTTCAAGAAGATGAAGGAAGAGGGTTCCGCCTCGAAAGCTCCGCTGCGCGAAGCCTTTGGTCAGTGGAAAAACGCCAAGATCGCGCTCATCGCTCTGCTTGGCCTTACGGCTGGACAGGCCGTGGTGTGGTACTCGGGCCAGTTCTACGCGCTGTTCTTCATGCAGAACGTGATCAAGGTCGACAGCTTCTCGGCAAACGTCTTCGTGGCCTGGTCGCTGATCCTGGGCACCGCGGGCTTTATCATCTTCGGGTCGCTGTCGGACCGAATCGGCCGCAAACCGATCATCCTGGCGGGCTGCCTGATTGCGGCCGTCACCTACTTCCCGGTGTTCAAGCTTCTGACCCAGACTGCCAACCCTATGCTGGCAGCTGCCCAGGAAACCCCGATCACCGTCTCCGCCGACCCGAACGACTGCTCGTTCCAGTTCAACCCGGTCGGGACCGCGAAGTTCAACAACTCGTGCGACATCGCCAAGTCGAAGCTCTACTCGTTCTCGGTCAACTCCGAGACGGTGGACGGACCGGCTGGCGAACCCGCCAAGATCAAGATCGGCGACACCGAGATCGTGTCCTACAACGTCGCGGCCAATGCAGCCCAGATCAAGGAGCTGACCGCCGCGCTGGAAACGGCGACGGCTGGCACCGACCAGGCTGCAAAGGACGCTGCACAAGCGGCGCTGGATGCAGCCAAGGCCGTGAAACCGGCATTCGACAAAGCGGTGGCTGACGCCTTGACCGCAGCGGGCTATCCGCTGGTGGCCAAGGACAACGCGACCGTGGCTAAGGCCGAAAACTTCATCGACATCTTCACCGGCCAGAAGCTGACGATCATCGCGATCCTCACCTATCTGATCATCCTGGTGACGATGGTCTACGGCCCGATCGCGGCGATGCTGGTCGAGCTGTTCCCGACCCGTATCCGCTATTCGGGTCTGTCGCTGCCCTATCACATCGGCAACGGCTGGTTCGGGGGCCTGCTGCCTGCGACCGCCTTCGCGATCTCGGCCCAGTCCGGCAACATCTACGCGGGTCTGTGGTATGCGATCGTGGTTGCGCTGATGACTGTGGTGATCGGCACCCTCTTTGTGCCGAACGGAACCCACAAGAAGGACATCTTCGCCGACGACTCGTCGCGCTAAGGGTCAAAGGTTCGGGCCGGGGCTGCAAAGCCTCGGCCCGCTCTACCCTCTCTGCCTCCCGACAAGCCGAATGCGAATGGCCGCAGGCTTTTCTGGGCGCAGACTGGCGGGCCTCTCCTTCGGGTCCGCCGCTTTTTTCGCCTCAGCCGCGCATTCGCCGGAAGATCACCACGAGGGCAAGCACGATGCCAAGGATGATCAGGTTCGATACAAGTCCCGCCAGCACTGCATCGGTCAGGCTGGCAGCACCAGAGCCCTGCGTCGATGGCAGGATCACCGCGACAAAGACCACCCCAAGCGCCAGCGGCAGGATTGTTCCGGTCGCCGCCCGGGTGCGGGCCATGGTGAACACCAAAGCCACGATCAGGCCGATGCGAAACGGGTCCAGAAGCTGCGACTGGATAAGCTCGATCATGATGTTTCCCCTCTTTGTGCAACCTTTCCCGATCCGCCCGGCCCGCACAACCCCTCCTGCGGAAGGCGGCCGGCGATGACCGTCGCGCCGGTCCAGGCGCCGTCCCGTGTCCTCGTTGTCGAGGACGAGGACAACATTGCCACGGCGCTGGAGTTTCTTCTGCTGCGCGAGGGGTATCATCACGACCGGGTGGCAAGCGGGGCCGATGCCTTGCCTCGCATCAGGGACACAAGACCTGATCTCGTCCTTCTCGACGTGATGCTGCCCGAGGTTTCGGGCTATGACATCTGCGCGGGGATCCGGACTGACCCGGCACTGGCGGCGGTCAAGGTGCTGATGATGACAGCGCGCGGATCGGCGATGGAACGCAAGCGCGGGATCGAGTTCGGCGCGGACGGGTTCATCGCGAAACCGTTCGAGCTGAAGGACCTGCGGGCCGAAGTGCGGCGTCTCCTCGCCCCCTGATCCATAATTGCACATCTCCCAAACACTCACGCCGGAGGCCCGCCCGCACCGCATGACGCCCCCAAGGATGGCTCTCCGTTTCAGAAAAGGTGCTGCCGCGTCACCCCCCGAAGGGATCGACCGGATAGGTCACGCCCACGAGATACAGCCCCTGCGGCGGGCTGACCGGCCCGCAGGCGGCTCGGTCCCTTGCCTGCAGCGCCGCACGGACATCCTCCGGCGTCCAGGCCCCGCATCCCACCCGCTCCAGGGTGCCGACGATGGAGCGCACTTGATTGTGCAGGAAGGACCGCGCTGCGAGGTCGAAGCGATATTCCACGCCTCCGGGGTAGGGGAGTTCCGAGATGTCGATCCGGTCCAGCGTCTTTACCGGGCTTTTCGCCTGACACAAGGTGGACCGGAACGTGGTGAAATCGCGGGTGCCGATCAGTTCGGCCGCACCAGCCTGTATGGCCCTAACGTCCAGACGGTTCTGCACCTGCCAGACCAGGCCCTTGTCATGCGTCAGCGGTGCGCGGCGTGCGACAAGGCGGAACGTGTAGCGTCGGCCGGTTGCCGAGAAGCGGGCGTGAAAGTCGTCCGGCACGCGGGCGCAGGCCAGGACCGCGACCGGGTCGGGGCGGAGGTGGGCGTTCAGGGCCGAGCCGAGCCGAAATGGTTCCCAGTCGCGGGTCAGATCCACATGCGCGATCTGTGCGGTGGCATGAACCCCCGCATCCGTGCGCCCGGCGGCGGCGATGGTATGGGGACCGGGTTCCAGCTTTCCCAAAGCGGTCTCGACCGCCCCTTGCACCGAAGGCAGGCCGCCAGCTTGCCGCTGCCAGCCCGCGAAGGGACCGCCGTGGTATTCGATTTGCAGGGCATAGCGGGGCATGGGCCTTCCCTACCTCGGATGCGGCCCTCGGCGCAATCCTTGCGAAATCTCTTGTATGCGTGTCCAAGACATTGATTTCATGGGAAATGGACCTGTCATTGCGCGTGGACAGCGCAAGCGCAGGGTAGGCAACACTGGCCACCCACCCCACCCGCCTTCCATTCCCCACCGCCGCCCCCTATCTTGAGCCCCGCGAAGGAAAGGGACGGACCGTGACATTCTCCGGACTGACGGACGGGATCACCCGGGGGATCGAAGGTGCTGGCGCGAGCCTCTCCGAGACCTTCTTCGACACGACCCTCCGGTTGGGCGTGACCGGCCTCTCGCGCGCGGGCAAGACCGTGTTCATCACCGCTCTCGTCGCGAACCTTCTGAACCGGGGCCGGATGCCGCAGCTGCGCGCGCAGGCCCAGGGCCGCATCCAGACCGTCTACCTGCAGCCCCAGCCCGACGTGACGCTGCCCCGCTTCGACTACGAGGTCCATCTTGCCGCGCTGACCGGCGACGCCCCGCGCTGGCCCGCCTCGACCCGCGCGATTTCCGAGCTGCGCCTGTCGTTCCGGGTCCAGCCCGGCGGGTTTCTGTCGTCCTGGCGCGGCCCCCGCACCCTGCATCTCGACATCGTTGATTATCCCGGCGAGTGGGTGCTCGACCTTGCCCTTCTGGACGACAGCTATGAGACCTGGTCCGAAGCCACCCTCGCACGGCTGGAAAAGCGCACCGAAGCGGCTGCCTATCTGGCGTTGGCCCGGGCCGAGGACGGCGCGCTGCGGCTGGACGAAGCCAAGGCACGCAAGCTGGCCGAGATCTTTACCGCCTACCTTGCTGCCGCCCGAGATCTGGGCCGGGTCGATGTCACGCCGGGGCGGTTCCTGTTGCCGGGCGATCTGGCGGGGTCGCCTGTCCTGACTTTCGCGCCGTTGCCGAAGCCCGCGTTGACCCCGCGCGCAAGCCTCTGGCGCGAGATGGAGCGGCGGTATGAGGCCTACAAGTCGCGCGTCGTCCGCCCGTTCTTTCAGGACCATTTTTCCAAGATCGACCGGCAAGTCGTGTTGGTTGACGTGCTGGAGGCGATCCATCAGGGGCCCCGTGCCGTCGAGGACCTGCGGCGGACGATGGCCGAGGTCCTGCAGGCCTTTCGACCGGGGCGCAATTCGTGGCTGTCCTCGCTGTTTGGCGGCAGGCGGATCGAACGTCTGCTTTTCGCCGCGACCAAGGCGGATCATCTGCATCACGAACAGCACCCGGCCTTGACCGCGATCACCGCTGCCCTGCTGGCCGAGGCGAAGTCGCGGGCGGACTATTCCGGCGCGCGGACCGAGGCGCTGTCGCTGGCCTCGCTGCGCGCGACGGTCGAGGCGAAGGTGACCCGCGACGGGGTGGAAGTTCCGGCAGTGCGCGGCACGCTTCTATCCACGGGCAAGCCCGCGCTGATGTATCCGGGCGCGCTTCCAACCGACCCGGCGCGGCTGTTGTCCCCGGCGCGAGAGGGGGCGGAAGCGTGGCTGGACGCGGACTACAACCTGATGACCTTCGCCCCCGCGCGACTGAGCCTGAAACCGGGCGAGGGGCCGCCGCATATCCGGCTGGACCGGGCGGTCGAGTTCCTGATCGGAGACCAGCTGTGAGCCGCCCGCCGAAGCCGTTCCTGGAAGAGATCGAAGAGGCTGCCGACCCTTCGATTGCCCCCCCGGTGCCCGATGCCTTGCCCGAAGGCCAGGCGATGCAGGCGGTGGCAGCGCTGTCGCAGCGGCGGGGGTCGGGCCTGGCGCGCTTTGCCCGCTGGGCATTCGGTGCGCTGTTTTCCTTTGCCCTGTCGGTCGCGGCCTATGATTTCGTGACCAGTCTGCTGGCGCGGAACGTGATCCTCGGTTGGGCGGCCTTTGCGCTGGTGGTGCTGGCGGTCGTGGCGGGTCTGGCTTTGGCGCTGCGGGAATGGGGGGCCTTCCTGCGGCTGAAGCGGCTGGACGGGCTGCGCGAACGCGCCGTTGCGGCACGGGCTGCGGCGGATCTGAAAGAAGCCCGAAGCGTCGTCGCCGGGCTGACCGGGCTTTACCATGCGCGAGGCGATACCGCCTGGGGGCGTGCGCGGCTGGCCGAGCGGGAAGCAGAAGTGATGGATGCCGATGCCCTGATGGCGTTGGC